>JANMSC010000249.1:0-13419 GCA_031388885.1 Gemmatimonadales bacterium
CGAGTGGGGGTGAGCACGAGCGCGCGCGTGGTCCGGCGCGGCTTGTCGATCAACTGGTGGAGGATCGGGAGCAGGAACGCGGCCGTCTTGCCCGAGCCCGTCATGGCGCAGGCGAGGACGTCCTTGCCAGCCATCGCCGGCGGGATGGCGTCGGTCTGAATTGGGGTGGGACGGGTGAAGCCGAGCTCCTTGAGCCCCTTGAGGAGGCTGGGGTGGAGCTTGAGGGTCGAGAATGGCAGGGTGGTGTCCTTCAGTGATCGGTGACTCAAGGGACGTGCGTGGGCTACTGCGCCGCATCCAAAGTGGCGGACTCGCCGGATCGGCGCGAGGGGGCGCTTGCATGGCGAACCCGACACGAGGGGTACGGCGCGTGTGCGCGGTGCGGGCTGGGTTCGTCTCAGAGAGGTGCCCGACCCCCATGTTGCGGCCTGGTGCCGCCACCCTTGTCAGGAGACGACCAGATGTCATTCGCACTCTACCTGTTGGGCTTCGTCATCTTTATTGGTGGTGTGGCGTGGGCGCTTACCCTGGCGGGCGTGCCATCGCTTTACATCGGCATTGCGTGCGTGATCCTGATCGGACTTGGCATCTTCACCGGCGTTGGCAAGACGCGGACCAAGGACGTGTCGGGGACGTAGGCTTGCGGCACTGGCGAGTAGCAGTCGGCCGGTGGGCCGACGTACTATTGGCCGCATGAAGCCACCGCAGCGCATCACCTCAACGCCGTTTGGGACGCTCCCGGACGGCGTTCGTGTCGATGCGTGGCAACTCAGAAATCGCAGCGGGATGGCGATGGAAATCATTGGTTATGGTGCGATCATCCGGACCCTCGAGGCACCGGATGCGCGGGGCGTGGCCTCCGACGTCGTGCTCGGCTACGACTCGGTCGACGAGTACGTTCGCGACGACATGTACTTCGGGGCGCTGGTCGGGCGCTATGCCAATCGGATCGCCGATGGTGCGTTCACGCTGGATGGTGTTCGGCACGAGGTCAGCAAGAACGACGGCGCGAATCACGTGCATGGCGGCGATCGGGGGTTCGGCCACGCGACGTGGCTGGTGGAGGGCTTCACGACCGATGATGCGTCTGGCGTGCAGGTCACCCACACGTCCGCCGATGGTGACGAAGGCTTTCCGGGCACGCTCTCGGTCGAGGCGACGTATACGCTCGCTGACGACAACACGGTGACGATCGCCCTGCACGCGACGACCGATCGGGCGACACCGGTCAACCTCACCCAGCACTCGTACTTCAACCTCGCGGGGGCCGGACATGGCAACGTCCTCGATCACGAGCTCGCGCTTCATGCCCGGCACTACACGCCAGTCGATGCGACGCTGATCCCGACCGGCGTGGTCGCGCGGGTGGACGAATCGCCCTTCGATTTTCGCGTGCCCCGCGCGATCGGTGCGCAGATCGATGCGCTTGACCTGCAACTCCGCTTTGGTCGCGGCTACGACCACAACTGGGTGCTCGACCGGGCCGGTGCCCCCCCGGGGGCCGAGGGTCTCGTCCCGGCGGCGTCGGTGCGGGATCCCGCGAGCGGACGCACGCTGACGGTGCACACGACTGAACCCGGCATTCAGTTCTATTCCGGTAATCGCCTCAACGAACGCGTCGTCGGCAAGGGCGGGGCGGTCTATGGCAAGCGCTCGGCGTTCTGCCTCGAGACGCAACACTTCCCGAACTCGCCCAATGAACCGGTGTTTCCGGGCACGATCCTTCGTCCGGGAGAGGCGTACCGCTCAACCACGGTGTGGCGGTTCGGCGCTGCGTGAGCGACCGCCGCCGTGCCAGCCGCTGGTGGGTCCATCGTCGTAGGTGATGTGGATCGTCCAGCCCGGAAGTCCTGTTACGCCCGCTGTTCCCGGCGACAACACCCATTACGATGAGGAGTCATCCTGAGACCAACATGGCGCGTCGTCGTCTGGACTGCGGTGACCACCCTTGCCGTCACTGGCTGCGGCGGCTCGGCGCGTCTCGATGTCGGGGAAGGCACGGGTCCTCGGCCGGCGCTTCCTGCGCCGAGCACCTCGCTCATCCCGACGGTGAACGTGGCGCGCGCGACCGGTTGGCCGGCGGGCGCCATGCCGGTGGCGGCCACGGGTCTCGTCGTTTCCGCGTTTGCCACCGGTCTGGATCATCCGCGTTGGCTGCATGTACTGCCGAACGGCGACGTGCTCGTCGCGGAAACCAATGCGCCGGTGCGACCCGACGGCGTGGGCGGCATTCGCGGCTACTTCATGAAGCGCGCAATGAAGAAGGCGGGCGCGGCGACGCCGAGCGCAAATCGCATCACGCTGTTACGTGATGGCGATGGCGACGGGATCGCCGAAATGCGCAGCGTGTTCATTGACGGCTTGCACTCACCGTTCGGAATGGCGCTGGTCGGCGACGTCCTATTTGTCGCGAACACCGATGCGGTGGTGCGGTTTCCGTACGTGACCGGCGCGACGAGCATCCTCGAGGCACCGGTCACGGTCGCCGATCTTCCTGCTGGGCCGCGCAATCATCACTGGACCAAGGGGCTGATTGCGAGCCCCGATGGCGCTCGCCTCTACGTCGCCGTTGGCTCGAACAGCAACGCGGCAGAGAACGGCATGGCGGTCGAAGCGGGCAGGGCCGCAATATGGGAGATCAATCCTGCCACCGGGGAGCATCGAATATTTGCGCACGGACTGCGCAATCCGGCAGGGATGGCATGGGAAGGCACAACGCTCTGGACGTCGGTGAACGAACGTGACGAACTGGGCAGCGATCTTGTGCCAGACTACCTGACGTCGGTGCGCGACGGCGGATTCTACGGATGGCCGTACAGTTATTACGGCACCCACGTCGACACCCGCGTCAAGCCACAGCGGCCCGACCTCGTGGCCACTGCGATCGTCCCCGATTATGCGCTCGGTCCCCATACCGCATCGCTCGGCCTGACGTCGTCACGCGGGACGACGCTGCCACCGCCGTTCGGGGAAGGAATGTTCGTGGGCCAGCATGGATCGTGGAATCGGAAGCCACATAGCGGCTATCGGGTAATCTTTGTTCCATTCAGCGCCGGGAAGCCGAGTGGCCCACCGGTCGAAGTACTGGGCGGCTTTCTCGTGAACGATGAGGACGCCCGTGGTCGCCCGGTGGGTGTTGCGATCGACGCGCGTGGCGCGCTGCTGGTTGCGGACGACGTGGGTAACGTGATCTGGCGGGTTACATCGAATCACTAGTCGCGGCTCACGAGCTCGTGGCTACAGCCCCAGCTCGGCAAAACAGCGGCTGGAGCCGCGGTGTGGGTCCGATCGGCTAACGGCTAACGGCCAACAACCAGCGATCCTGCGGAGCAACCGGCGATGACCAAGCTCACCCTGATCGCACTGCTCGTGCTTTGCGCCTGCTCCACAGCGGACCCACCGCCGAAGCGCACCGAAGCCGAGCGCGACAGCGTGATTTCCCAATCACAAGTGCCGGGAGCTGCTGGCGTCAGGGGTGCCCGGGCGGCAGGCGATAGTGCGCGCGCCCGAGCCGCGGCGGCAGAGTCGGTCAATACCGGGCCGTAGATGATATTGGCCGGATGTTATTGTAAAATCAATAACACCACGGTATAATATAGTCATGGTGACCGACCGCTCTCGCGATAGCGCGCCCCTGACGCATGCCATCGCCCTGTGCGGGTACAATCTGGTTGCCCGTGGGCCGCTTTCTGACGTGGTCGCCGCCGTCAAGTCGCTGGTTGGCCGTCACCCTGACGCGGTCGTCCTGATCTACGATGCCGCGACCAGCGAGCCGATCGAGATCGACCTCCGGGGCACGCTGGCCGAGATCCTCGCACGCCTGGACCCGCCGGTTGCCCCACCGTCGCGGGGACCCGGGCGACCGCGGCTCGGTGTGGTGGGCCGCGAAGTGACCCTGTTGCCGCAGCACTGGGACTGGTTGCAGCAGCAGCGTGGTGGTGCGTCGGTGACCTTGCGGATGCTGGTTGAGACGGCGCGTCGGCGTGACAGTGCTGGGGCTCTCGTGCGGCGCGCGCGCGACACAGCGTATCGGTTCATGTCGCAGGTGGGCGGCAACCTCGCCGGATTTGAAGAGGCATCGCGTGCGCTTTTCGCCGGCAACGCAGCAGCGTTTGCTGACAACACGGCATCGTGGCCCTCGGCGGTGCGCGATCAAGTCCGAAGCTTCGCGCAGGGTGCGTTCGACTCGTAACCGCGGCGCTCCGGGGGGCCGATGGGCCTTAGGCATGCGACGGTGGGGCAGCTCTGGGTGCGGTCGCCACCGGGTAGTCGCGCTGCACGCGGTGAAAGCGTCGGCCCGTATTTCGTCCTTCCTTTGGCGGGATTCCCCGGAGGGACACGATGGGCGCAGACGAGGACCAGTCGGAATCACCCGGTGGTGGCGAAACGGTGGTGGTGGTCGACGACGAACTGATCCGGAACATCGTCTCACGGATGCTCGCCACGGCAGGTTACGACGTGATCACCGCAGAGGATGGCCCGGCGGCGCTTGCGGCGGTGGAGGGACACCACGGCAAGATCGACCTGCTGATTTCCGATGTGGTGATGCCCGGCATGAACGGTCGGCTGCTGGTGGATCGACTTCGGGTCGCGTTTCCGGCGATGAAGGCGATCTTCATGTCGGGCCACAGCGACGACACCATACTTCGCTACGGAATCCGCGACACGGGCGCCGCAGTCCTCCGGAAGCCCTTCGTGCGGGCTACCCTGCTTCGCACCGTGCGGGAGGTGATCGATAGCGGCTGAACTTGGCGTCCACCCGTTCGTGTGGTCGGCTACCGGGGAAACATGGCTGACGCGGCGGGCATGACGGGCCTGGCGGCACTCGCCGCCAAGGTTCCTCCACTGATCCGCTTCGGCACCTCGACCTGGACGTATCCGGGCTGGCGCGGGCTGGTGTATTCGCGCGACTACCCGAAGACCGGCGCGTCGGCGGCGATGCTCGAGGAGTACGCGCAGTTTCCACTCTTCCGCACCGTGGGAATCGATTCGTTTTTCTACGCACCACCATCGACACGCACCCTTGATCAGTATGCTGCTGCGCTGCCGCCGGACTTTCCGTGTGTGATGAAGGTCTGGGATCGCCTGACCGTCGAGACGTTCGAGGGCCCGCGCGACCGCGCGGTACGCGGCCAGGCGAACCCCGACTTCCTCAATGCCGACCGGTTCATTCGCGATGTACTTGAGCCACTGCGCGGCCACTTTGCAGGACATGTTGGTCCGCTGGTGTTCGAGTTCCAGCGCGTGCGCGCCACACCGTTTGACGAGTTCCTTCGGCGACTCGACGATTGTTTTGCGCAACTTCCAACGGATGCGCCCTACGCCATTGAACTTCGAAACGCCGACTTTCTGCGGCCGGAGTATTTTGCCCTGTTGCGGACCCATGGGGTTGGTCACGTGTTCAATTCGTGGACGGCCATGCCGCGCATCGGCGAACAACTGTTATTGCACGATGCGATCACGGCTCCGTTCCTGGTCGCACGGGCACTGCTTCGGCCGGGGCGGCGCTACGCCGAGGCGGTGGACCTGTTCGCCCCGTATGACCGAATTCGCGAGCCCAACCCCGAACTGCGGGCGGACCTCGCTGCGGTGGCGAAGACAGCGCATGACCTCAGGATGCCAGCGTACCTGATCGTGAACAATCGGGCCGAGGGATCGGCGCCGGAGACCATTCGGGCGGTGGCGGTGCTGGTGAGCGAGCTCCTGCACGATGAGGGATGAACGACCACAGGTGCGACGCATGCGTCGCCCATCGATCATCGCCCATCGGCATTTCAGTGCAGGTACAGTGTCCCGCGCGGGCCGGTGCGTCGCTCAATGGTTTCGACAGGCTTCACGAAGTGCAGCGTCTGCACCGGTGTCGCTGGTGAGTCCCAGACGTCGGCCTGGTCAACGTTGACGTGAATCAGCACGATCGATGGATCGTCGGGCCCGAGAGGGAACACGGTGCTGAGCGACGGCTGCCACATGGCGTGTGCCCTGGCCGCGTCGCGGTGGATATGCGCGCGCCCAGTGACAGCGATGAACCGATACGAGTTCGGATCGAAGTAGTGCAGCACCACATCGGCCCGGGCGCGAACGTTGGCGACGGTCGACGAGCCATCCAACGCGAAGCACCAGAGATCGCCGGTGTCGTCGTCGGCGTCGAGCGAGATCATCGGCCGACTGCACGGGCGATCACGAAGGTCCATCGTGATGAGCATTGCCGATCGAATGCCCTTCAGCAGGGCACGCAGCTTCACGATCTCGTCGCTGGATCGGCTTCCCGTCGCGCTCCACGTGCTAGTCCGAGTCACGACGCGCGCCACGAGCGGTGGCGGGCCTGATGGTCGTCGTGCGGCATGACGCCTCCTCGTAGTGCGATTCGCGGAACTCAGGCCCCGATCGGGGACAGGTGCGTTCGCATGGTGGAGGACGTCGATCGTACGTCGGGAGGCACAGCGATGGCAGGTTGGGTTCGGAGGCGCGCGCGTGCTGCGATTGCGGCGCCTCCTGCGGGTATCAGCGGGGAGCGGGAGTCGCGCTGGGGGTGACCCGCGCGACCAGCGCGGTGGCGGCGGCGAAGCCGGTAATGTTGGCGGCTGTCTTGAACATGTCGATCACGAGGTCAACGGCAATCAGGACCCCGAGGCCTTCAACCGGGAGCCCGATCGCAGCGTAGAGCGGTGCCTGCACGAAGAAACCACCACTCGGAATCCCCGGCGTCGCGAGCGAGAGCAACACGGTCGCGACCGCAAAGATTGCGAGATCACCCGACCCAAGGTCGACGCCGTACAGTCGTGCGACGAACACCGCGCCGAACGACCACGTGACGGCCGCGTTGATCTTGAACACTGACGCTGCCAACGGAAGGACCACTGCGGTCACACGTTCGGGCAGGTGCAACTTTGTTTGGACGCCGTCGATCAGGGCGGGGAGCGACGCCAGCGACGAGCGCGTCGAGAGGGCGATCACCTGGGCCGGGAGCAGCGCGGCAATGAGTGGGCGCAGCGGCACGCGTCCGACCGTGACCATCAGCACATAAAGTACGATGATCGATGCGATCACGGCGACGCAGGTCACGAGCATGTACCAGCCGACCGCGCCTGCCGCCGGGATGCCAACTCGCGCACCAAGGGTGTAGGCCAACGCAAATATTCCGAACGGCGCCAGGACGAGCACCCACCCGATGATGCCGATCAGCGCGTCGGCGGCGCCCTGAAAAAACGTGACCTGCAGGCGCCGCCGCTCGTCCGACACGCGGGTCAGTGCGAGCCCGTACAACAGGGAAAAGACCACCAGCGGGAGCAACGCCCCGTCGGCCGCTGCGCGCACCGGATTGACCGGCACGAGGTTGACCAGCCAGTCGGCGACGGACAGCGGTGGGGGAGTGGCGGTCGTCGTGCTGGCCGATGCGCGCAGCGCGGCGATGCTCGACGGATCGAGCGACATCCCGGACAACAGCATTGGCGCGACCAGCGTAGCGACCGCGGCGGCGACGCTGAGCAGCACCAGAAACGTGAGCAGGGCACGCCCGGTGATCGCGCTCACCGCCCGCGTGTCCTGCGTGCTGGCCACGCCCGCGACGATGAGGGCCACGATCAGCGGGATGATCGGCATCCGGATCGCATTGATCCAGAGGGTGCCCACCGGTTCGATGAACGCGAGCGCTGGTCCAACTCCGAAAATGCTGCCCACGACGAGTCCGGCGATGAATGCAACGAACACGCGGGCCGGCGACTTCACCGGGTGGACCCTGATCCGATCTGCCGGACGAGGGCGCTCCCCGCGTCGGCACCACGTCGGACGTCGAATGCCGCAGTTGCACCCACCTGGAGCCACAAGGCGCCACCGCGGGTCATGAGTGCGGTGTCGCCCGGATGCAGGAAGAGTCCAGTGACGTCGATGGTGTCGAGCGCCACGACGGCCTGCAGGTCGCCCACCTCGCGGAGCCGCCCGCCCACCTTTGCCACCGGATCGTCAAAATTGATCGCGAGGTCCGCGAGCATCGGTGCCGTCCCGGGCAGCACAACGTGCCCGCCCCGGATCAGCAGGTCATTTGCGCCGCCACTATTGTAGGGCAGCGACTCGTAGGTATCGGCGGACGCGTCGGCCCAGCGGCGAGATGCAATCACGTCGAGTGCGCCGAGTATTGCAGCGACATTGAGCCGGCGCAGTCGCTGTTTCTCGGGATCATCCGGAAGTGCACCGCTTTCGATCAGTACCGTGCTGGTGCCCCACGTCTGCATCAAGTCGCCGAATGCGCGCGGGTTGAACGCATCGTCATATTTCGCGACGCGCCCCGGAATGTCGTGCTGGAGCATCGACGCGATCGTGGCGGCAACCAGACGGGCGCGTGATCGGACGTCGTTGTAGCCGCGGGTGTCATCGTATGCCGGTGCGAGCAGCGCAATCGCGGCCTGCGGCCCGCGCGGCCCGACCCGCGTGCGGGCGCTCTGGTCGTGGAGGTTGAATCCGAATTGTGGCTGCAGGCGTTCGTGGAGCGCCTTGAGCGCCCGGGCTTCGGGCGTCGCTAGCCGTCGCGCATCGCGGTTGATGTCGACGCCGAGCGCATTTTCCCGCTGGAAAAGCTCGGCGCCATCTGGATTCAGCATCGGCACAAACACCAGCGTGAGCTCGCGTCGGAGCCGTTCCCTGAGTGGATCGCTGTCGGCCTCGGCGAGAAAGCGAAAGATGTCGGCGAGCGCCATGCTCGCCGTCGATTCGTCACCGTGCATCTGCGACCAGAGCAGGACCGTCACTGGTCCGTCGCCGAACGTGACGGAGCGAATCTCGCGACCCTGGATCGACTGGCCAATCTCGGCCACACGGAACACCGGAGTGGCCGTCACGCGAGTGATCGCACGCCAATATTCAGCGTGATTGAATCGGCGCGACGTGATGGCACTGGTGCGATACCGGTCGGCGATGGCGGCGCCTCGCGACATCGCGGCAGCCGGCGACGGGGCAGGGTCCGGGCTGGTCGCCACCGTGCGGCCCGACGAACAGGCGGTGGCACAGACAAGCGCGGTAATGCCGGCGCGGGCGCGAAACACTTGCTTGACCTCGGCTGCCGGGGAGGGCACGACGGTGAGGTACTTGCCGTCGGTGTAGTTGTGCGGACCAGCAGTCACTCGAGACCCGTAGCGCCCCACGCTGCGCGACCCGCAACCAGCTAGAACTCCCGCTTTTTCATCTCCTTGAAGAGAAACTCGGCGTCGTTGTCGGAGGGCTGGTCCGGGCGCTTCGTCGCTTCAAGGGTGGGGTCGTAGGTCGGGCGCTGGCCGGGCTTGCCTTTGCCCGCGGTCTTGCCCTGCACCTGACGCATGAGCTTTTCGAGCTGTTTGTCTTTCATTGGCATCGCGCGGTCAAAGGTGGGTGCGAAGCGACGGCAGTATGCCGACTCCAAAAGCTACCACCGGTATCGGCGCGGGGGCCATACTCCGGAGTCACCGCCCGACGGGGGCGGATCGACGCCACGGCGGGATCAGCTTCGGATAGGGATTGATCGCCCCGCTGTCGGTGTAGATCCCGTAGTGCAAGTGGGTTGGCGTACCGCGCGCATTGCCAGTGTCGCCAACGTAGCCCAGCGTGTCGCCAATCATCACCTCGGCGCCTTCGCTGATCGCCGCGAACGCTTCGAGGTGCGCGTAGTAGTGTCGCTCTCTGCCGGGCCCCGCAATCCACACGACGTTTCCGCCGAGTTGGTTCTGGCCAACGATTGACACGATCCCGTAGGTCGCGGCGACCACGGCGGTGCCTCGCGGAGCGAAGATATCGATGCCCTCGTGTCGGCGGTTGCCGCGGCGGATGCCGCCCCACGTGTCCACCAGGCGTCGCACGCGCACACCCGACACTGGCACGCGCAATAAGTTCGGGCTTGGCTCGGCGCGCAGCCGCGCCAGGCGCAACGTCGGGGCAAACACCGTTTGCATGAGGAACCACGGTATGGCCACGACGGCGACAATCGTGGCGACGGTGCGGACGATCCACCGTGGTCGGACGCGTCGCCGAGTCGGCACCTGACGGACTAGGCGGGCACCATGTGGACGGTGAGGAGCATTTCGCCCGGCTCCGTCGCGCGCAAGCTGTGCGAGACCCCCGGTGCGAGGGCGAGCAGTTGGCCCGGCGCAAGCGCGTGCGCTTCACCGCCGATGTGCACCACCAGCCGCCCGCTCAGCATGTGGATTGTGACGACGCCCTCGGCGCGATGTTGCGGCAGCTCGCCGCCCGATTCGAAGGCGTATAGCACGAGCGTTGCTTGCGCGTGCTTGTAGATCGCGATCTGGCGGTGGCCGGAGACGGGTGGGTGTGGTTCGGCGCGCAACTCCGTCGCGATCGCATCGAGGTCGAGGTGGTGAGCCGGCGCATCGAATCGATCGTGCGGATGCTGACGCAGGCGTGCAGGATCAGGCATGGGTCCTCCGGTCGACTGGTGCGAGAGCGCGATCGTCAAAGTATAGCCGAGGCGACGGCCGGGGCTCGACGTTACAGAGTGCGCCCCGGTGTGTCCGCTTCTGGCGGTGGCGGCGTCACACCTTCCACGAACGGCGGCGCGGCCGCCCAACCAGTGAGGAGGATGCAATGCGACTGCGACTTCCGGCGATGACGATAGCCTTGGGTGCCTTGACGATCGGCGCGACGAGTGGGTCCGCACAGACCCTGAACGCCCACATCGGCCCGCGGGTGAGCTACAACTTCGAGGTGGAAGAGTTCGGCCTCGGCGCGCAGTTCTCGCTTCCCATAGCGCGGCGGCTCGAGTTGTATCCATCGTTCGACTACTTCTTCGTCGACCCGGGGTCCCTGACGTCGTTCAACATCGACCTGAAGTATCGCGTCCCTGCAGCCGACTTGAATTGGCTCTACGTGGGGGGTGGCCTCAACATCACGCGGCGGAGCGTCGGTGACTTTTCCGAGAGTAACACCGGCGTCAATCTCCTCGCGGGATATGAGTCGCTGCGCGGTTCGGTGCACCCGTTTGCCGAAGCACGACTGACCGCTGGTGACGGCACGGCCGCGTCGCTTGCGGCCGGGCTCAATATCACGATCGGACATTCGCACAGATAATGGGTGACAGGTAGCTGGTCACAGGAAAGGGTAGCGGGTCACTCGTTCCTGTTACCCGGTCAGCCAACGAGCCCGATCGCCTCGATGATCGATTCTCAACCATCGATCATCGAGTGTCACAGCAGCTCTGCCAACATCTCCCCGTCCCCCCGCACCGCCAGCCGGGCCAACCCCCGCCCGCAGATCGCGCCGATCACGTTGCCGGTGCCGTTGTACCCGCCAGCGGCCCACACACCTGGCCGCACCTGCTCCACGACCGGTAAGACGCCGGTGGAGTATCCGACCGATGCAGCCCACCGATGAGTGACCGGTGCCTGCACGCCGAGTCGGGTGCGGAGGAGGAGGTCGAGGCGGCATTGGATCGCATCACTCGGCTGTGCATCGTCAGTCCATTCGGCGTCGATCTCGTGATCGCGGAAGCCGCCCAACGCAATGCGCCCGTCGGCCAGTTGCTGCCAGTATTCGTAGCCGTAGCGGAGGTACACCGGCCGGGGAAACGAAACCTCCGGCGCCGGTGCAGTGGCGAGCATCTGCAGCCGTGCCGTTCGTACACGCGACTTCAACTCGGGGAAGAGCCGGGCGAGGCCACCGTCGACGGCTGTGATCACGTGCCGGCAGGTGATCGTGAACGGTCCACTTCGCACAGCGGTGCCGCTGATCTCGTCGGCTTGCGCGGGTGCGAAGAGTTGCGCGCCGCGATCGATCGCACCGCGGGCTAGCACGGCGCAGCGTAGCGCCGGATTGAACGCGCCGTCGGCGGGGAAAAGGAGTCCCCGGCCTTCGACTCCATCAAAGTGTTCGACCGGCAGGTTGTCAGCGACCATGGCGGCGTACTGGTGTTCGCAGTCGAGCAGTTCGTCTTCCGATGCGGCGATGCGCAACGAGCCGCTGCGTTGCACCGCAGCGGGCGTTTCCGTGGTCATACGGTCAATCTCGGCCTGAGTACGACGGTAGAGCGCCACCGCGCGGTCGCGTCCAAGGTGGCGTACGGCGTCGTGATGGAATGCGGCGGTCCCCGCGAGCAGAAAGCCACCGTTGCGACCCGCGGCGCCTGCCCCGATGCCGACCGCGTCGATCCCGACCACTCGCTGACCGAGCGCCAGCAACTCGTGCACCGCGGCGAGGCCTGATCCGCCAAGTCCGATGACACACGTGTCGGTTTCGACGTCGGCGGTCAAGGGCGGCAGGACGGGGGCGTCGCCGCTGTCCCAGATCGCGGTGTTGAGCTGCGTGCCCGTCACGGCACGCGGGGTGTTACGCAACTCGCGAGTCGCCAGTCGAGGCGTGGATCGATCGCTTGCGCCATCGGGCCGCTCCGGGGGTGGGGGCGGGAGTTGCCCCACGCCCCCATCTGGTTGAGACTACCGTTGTTGCTCGCCACACCGGATTCTAGCACCAGCGTACGCTTCGTACTCACCCCGCCGCGACACCCTCAACTATGGTGGGCGGCTCCCGTGCACCCAGGTGGATCTGGTGAAGATGGAGGAGGGTGGGCTCGACGCGGCGTGAAGGGATGGCGCACGGCCAACGGCTACCGGCGAACGGCCTGGGCGTCGGCCAAGGTTGCCGCCTCCTCGATCGAGGTAAACGCCAGCGACTCCGAATTGAGGCAGTAGCGCTGCCCGGTCGGCTTGGGTCCATCGGGAAAGACGTGCCCGAGGTGTGCGTCGCAGCGGGCGCAGAGAATCTCGATGCGCCGCATGCCCCAGGCCGTATCTTCGTGCGTCGCAACGTTTTCGTCGGCGATGGGTGCGAAGAACGACGGCCACCCGGTGCCCGAATTGAACTTGGCTGCGGACGTGAAGAGCGGCAGCCGGCAGCAGATGCAGGCGTAGATGCCGTCCTGCTTGTTGTCGAGCAGGGTGCCGCAGAACGGTGCTTCGGTACCCTTGCCCCGTGCGATGCGATACTGATCGTCGGTGAGCTGGCTGCGCCACTCGTCGTCGGTCTTCTCGACACGTGCGACGGCGATAGGGCCGACAAGGGTGCCGGTCTGGTCGAACACGCGGACATTGACCGTCATCTGAGTCTCCGTTGGCGATTGAATGGGAGGCGTCTCTTGATACTTGACTGGCACCCGGCACGCCCATGACTCCTTCTCGACGCACGATTCACCTGATCCCGCACACCCATTGGGACCGCGAGTGGTACCTGTCGCGCTCGGCGTTTCAGGCAAGGCTCGCCTTCCTCGGCGATGCACTCGTTGACTTCCTGCGTGGTGAGTCGGCGAGCCGCTTCGTATTCGACGGTCAGACCATCCTGGTTGAGGATCTGCTCGCCATACGACCCGACCTGAGCGACGCCGTCGTCGATGCCGTGCGTAGCGGCCGACTCGAGGTGGGTCCGTGGTACGTAGACGGAATCAGCTTCAGG
>JANMSC010000298.1:0-1968 GCA_031388885.1 Gemmatimonadales bacterium
TGCAATGGTTGGCTGCGGTCGAGTCGCCGCCGCATCTCAAGGCGATGGTTCCGGCGATGACGTTCTCGCGTCCGGACAACTTCTGGTATGCGGGAGGGGTGCTCGACCTTTCCTGGATCCCGTGGATCTGGTTCAACATCGCGCCGGACGAGCGTCGGCGGCGCGACCTTGCCGGTCCGCGAACGGGGCGCGAGGCCCGCGCCGCCTGGGATTCGTTAGGTCCGTTGCTTCTCGCGCGGCGGCCTGTGACCGACGTCCCGGAGATCGCCGAGGTAGCGCCGTGGTACCTGGAGTGGCTGTCACACCGGCCTAACGATCCGTGGTGGCGCTGGGCCGACCTGCGGTGGCGCTACGGGCGCACGAGCGCCGCCGTGCTCAACATCTCGGGGTGGCACGACGAGGCGTACGGGCCAGAGGGAGCGGTCACCAACTTCCTCGGGTTGCTGGCGTCGCGATCGCGTGAGCGCCATCCGCGGACCTTTCTCATCCTCGGTCCGTGGGAGCACGGCGCGTCGGCGATCAACGACCGCAGCGCCGGCGCTTCATCGGGAGAACGTGTTTTCGGTGCAGCGGCGGGGCTCGACTACGACGAATTGGTCCTGCGATTCATGGATCGCTACGTGCGCGGACTCGACAATGGCGTCGATCGTGAGCCGCCGGTCAAGGTGTTCGTCATGGGCGAGAACCGCTGGCGCTCAGCCGACCGTTGGCCGCTCCCCGACATCACTCCGCTCCGGCTTTCGTTAGGCAGGCAGGGGGTTGGGCGCGGGACGCTCGGCGACGCGCCGCCAGCTGCAGGAAGCTGGACCATCGCCTCCGATCCTGCCAACCCGGTTGTCGACCCCTACGAGGCCGCGTATGGCGCGCACGATTACCGTGCGCTTGCCGCGCATCCCGGTGTGATGGTATTCGACAGCGAACCGTTCGCGCGCGACACGCGGGTCGTCGGACGCATTGAGGTGCGGCTCACGGTGAGTATCGACGTTCCCGACGCAGACGTGTATGTGCGGTTGTTCGACGTCGAACCAGCAGATACCGCCTGGAACTTGATGAGCCCCGGCCTGGAGGTGACGCGGCTGAACGCGCGCGCCGGCACGGGCCAGCGCGCCACTCCACTTCGGCCTAACGAACCGGTCGAGGTGACGGTCGGCCATCACCTGACGGGGAATCTCTTCCGCGCCGGCCACCGCCTTCGCGCGGTGGTGATGCCGAGCTTTTTTCCGCATTTCAGCGTCAATCCGCAGACGGGGCAACGTGAGACGGAGACGGCTGCACGGCACGGGGGGAAACTCACGGTGCACTACGGAGCCGATCGGGGATCGTACCTGCTGCTGCCCGTCGTGCGATGACACGGATGCGCTACAATGACATTCGCGTCCCCAGAATCCCCATAATAGCCCGCATGCGGAACCAAGCTTTCCTCGCCACGATTCTCGTCGCAGCTACGCACGCGGTGCCGAGTCCGTCCCAGGTCAACGCGCAGCTACCCAGCACGCAACGCATCGCGCTGGTCGGTGGCACTGTGGTCTCCGCCACCGGCGCCTCCGCGCTCGCAGACGCCACAGTGCTCATCGACGGTCGACGCATCGTCGCGGTCACCGCGCGAGGCGACACCCGAATCCCTAAGGGCACCCGCATCATCGACGCCACCGGAAAGTTCATCATCCCGGGACTCATCGACGCCAACGTGCACCTGGTGCTCATGATCACTCCCGAGTTCTATGTGAAGTACGAGGAGCGACTGAGTGACATCGCAGTGCAATCGGCGCAGGTGGCCCTCAAGTACGGTCTCACCACGGTGATGGACTCGTGGGGGCCGCTCGGCCCCCTGCTCGCCGCACGCGAACGCATAGCCCGCGGCGACGTGGTGGCAAGCCGCGTGTTGGTAGCGGGAAACATTGTCGGGCTCGGCGGGCCGTTCAGTCCGTACTTCATGGGGAGCTACGACCTGCGCGGCACCGATTTGCG
>JANMSC010000278.1:0-2224 GCA_031388885.1 Gemmatimonadales bacterium
GATTCGGATCAACCGCGCCGCACGCCATTCGGATCGTACTTCCTGCGTGGACTTGCGATCACGCTCCCGGTCGTGTTGACACTCTGGGTGGCGTGGCGAGCCGTGCGCTGGGTCGATTCGTGGCTCGGTGTCCCGATCCCGGGCGTAGGACTGTTGATCGTCATCGTGATGCTGATCGTCATCGGCGCACTCGCGACCAACGTGTTCGCTCGTGCCGCCGGTGCCACGCTCGACCACGTCTTCGAGCGGCTCCCATTCATCCGGCTACTGTACACTGCGGCCAAGGACCTGATGGGGGCGTTCGTGGGCGAGAAGCGCCGGTTCAACCGGGCCGTCCGGGTGCAGCCGGACCCCACTCTCGACCTCTGGTTCCTGGGCTTTGTCACCGCCGACGACCTCGGCCGGCTTGGCCTCGAGGGCTACGTCGCGGTCTACCTGCCCCAGTCGTACAACATCGCCGGCAACCTCGTGCTCGTCCCAGCCAGCCGGGTCGTCCCGGTGGCTGTGGATGGTGCCGACCTGATGGCCTTTATCGTGTCCGGCGGAGTGGCAGGCAGCTCGGCCCCCAAACGGGTACCCTGACGAGGCGGCCTCGGTCGACCGAGGCTTGTGTTAACGCCCTGCCCCCCCGGCCGTCTCCGGGGTGTCAGCTGCCGCATTCCGGCACCGTTCTGGTCCCTTTTCAAGGCAGGTCCGCCATGCTTCGCACCCGTTTTCTGGCCGTTGCCCTCGTGGTTGCCGCCGCCTGTTCCGACGACCCCACCGGACCTGGTACCGGTTCATCAGTCAACCTCGATGTCGCAATGATCGCCGCCGACGCCACGGCCGAAGACATCGACGTGATGGCCGGCATGGACGGCCAGATCGGCTCCTTCTCTATCTCCGCAAGCCTCCTTTCGCCTCCTGACCGCCCCAGCGTCAATGGCTGCCCATTCGGACTCGGCCGCTTCAACTGTCCCGCAGGAAGCCGCGACGGTCTCGACGTCGAGCGCACCGTCACCTTCCGCGACGCCGGCGGCGCGCCTCAAGCCGCGTACGATGCCCTGACGACGGCCTCGATCGATGTCGTCGCCTCGGTCGATGGCGACGTGACCCGCGGGCCGTGGTCGGCGGAGATCCATCGCACCCGGACGTTCACGGTGAGCGGACTCGCAGGCACGGAGACCACCCGCACCGTCAACGGAACCGGGACCGACGATGTGTCGCGGTCGCGGCACGCTGAGGGCGGACCGACCCGGTCGTACGATCTGGTGGGCACCAGCGCCGCGGTCAATGTGGTGATCCCGGTGCGCGGCGAAGGCGTTGCGCCATGGCCCCTCTCTGGAACCATCACGCGCAACTTCACGATCACGCCGACCGGCGACAACGCCGGCCCTCCGGTGACGAAGACGATCGTCATCACGTTCAACGGAACGGCCAACGTCACCGGGACGATCAATGGTGAGGAGTTTACGATCAACCTGGCAGCACGACGGGCGGTGCGGCGGGGGTAACGCCACGCGTGGTGTGGTGCGGATATCACGGTAGGGGCTGTAGGGGCAAAGCGCATGCTTTGCCCTTACGCTTTGCCCCCGCGTTATCACCCCGTCGCACGCCGCCCCACATCCGTATATTCCCCCCATGACAACACCCGAATACCGCCCCGGCGAGATCGAGGCGAAGTGGCAATCCCGCTGGGCGCTTCAGCGTACCAACGAACCCGACCTCGATCGCGCCCCGAAGCCGTACTACAACCTGATGATGTTCCCGTACCCATCGGCCGAAGGGCTGCACGTGGGAAACGTGTTCGCGTTCACGGGCGCCGACATTTTCGGGCGCTTCAAGCGGATGCAGGGTTGGGACGTGTTCCAGCCGATCGGCTTCGACGCATTCGGCATCCACTCAGAGAACTTCGCGCTCAAGGTCGGCATACACCCCGCCGAGTTGATCCCGCGCAACATCGCCAACTTCACCCGCCAGTTGCGCGGAATGGGCGGGATGTTCGCCTGGGAGCACGTGCTCTCGACGACCGACCCGACCTATTACCGCTGGACCCAGTGGGTCTTTCTGCAGCTTTACAAGCAGGGCCTCGCCTACAAGAAGAAGGGCGCGGTCAACTGGTGCCCCAGCTGCAAGACCGTGCTGGCCAACGAGCAGGTGCTCGGCGGACACTGCGAGCGTTGCGCCACTGCGGTGGAGCAGCGGGTGCTCGAGCAGTGGTACTTCCGCATCACCGACTACGCCG
>JANMSC010000282.1:0-3909 GCA_031388885.1 Gemmatimonadales bacterium
TGAGTGCGTTCGAGAATGCCAATCCGTGCTGCAGCAACCCCGTCAGGATATCGCTGGAGGGCCAGCCCCCGCCACAGGGCGCCGTCATTCAGCTCACCAGCGCCAATCCAGCCCGAATGATCGTGCCGCCAACGGTGACGATACCGCCGGACAAGACCAGCATCACTGTGACCGCGCAATCGATTCCGGGCAACTCGGGGGCCAATGTCACCATCACCGGCTCCTACCACGGCGTCTCGAAGCATTATTCGATCCGTTCGCGGGCGATCGTCAAACCGGACCTCAACTTCGCTGAAGTCACACTCACTGACCGGTTCGGCAACGCGATTACCGCACCTCAGGACGGACAGGCGTTCAAAATGTGCGCGACGGTGCGGTGGAACCGTGAGGGGATACTGGCGCCGAACGTGCCGGTCCCGCCGAGCGTCTTGCGAATGTCGTATGTATCCCCCACCGGCACCGGAACCAGTACCGGACGTGACGTCGACGTCGCGCTCAACTTTGTTCGTGACGCAAATCAACAGGCCCCACCGATCACCTCGTGCGTTGATCTCCCCGGGCTCGCACCCGGTGGCTACTACGATGTGACACTCACGGCGGACTTCCGCAATGAGGTGGACGAGGATCGAGAGAGCAACAACACGAGCGGGCTCAAAATCACTCGGCCGTAGACCGAATAGCGGCGCACACCATATGCGCGTATTCCTGGACCGCTTCAGAGAGGTGGCGGAGCTCAACGAGAGCAACAACTTCAAGGAGAAGACTCTGCCCGACTAGGAGGAATGCCGCACGCGTGGCCGTGTCGAACGCGCCTGCCTTGATAGTTTGCACGAGATCCGGACCCATGAACGTCAGGTACTTCAGCAACTCGACTGTTCCGGATGGCGTCCCGCGGATTCGCGTCCAATCGCGATGCCGTGCCTTCGGATCGACGTTTCGATGTGGATCGTGCCAGGGGCCCTGTTCGTGACGGAATGCGGTAGAACCGTGAGAACCTCCGGCGCGACCCGTTTTTGCGTAGCCGGGCTCTATCTTGCATAACCGTGACGGACTTCCTTGCCACTCTCAATGAACACCTCAACGACTGCTACGCCGTAGAGCGCGAGCTCCGCGGCGGCGGCATGAGCCGCATGTTCGTGGCGATGGAAAAAAAGCTCGAGCGGCGGGTGGTGATCAAGATGCTGCCGGACGACGTCGCCGCCGGAATCAACGCCGATCGTTTCAGACGAGAAATCCAGCTCGCTGCCGGGCTCCAGCACCCGCACATCGTGCCCGTTCTGTCGGCTGGCGAGGTGGACGGCAGGCCCTACTTCACCATGCCGTTCATTGTCGGGGAGTCGCTGCGGCAGCGCCTCGCGCGCGACGGTGAACTGCCGCTTGAGGATGGCGTGCGGATTCTGCGCGACCTGGCATCAGCCCTGGCATACGCTCACAAGCACGGAGTCGTCCACCGCGACATCAAGCCCGACAACGTGATGCTCGAGGACGAGTACGCGCTCGTCACCGATTTCGGCGTTGCGAAGGCGTTGAATGCATCGACCATCGTCGGTGCTCCGGACACCATCACGACCGTTGGAATGACGTTGGGAACACCGGCCTACATGTCGCCCGAGCAGGCGGTGGCCGACCCCTCCGTCGACCATCGCGCCGATATATACGCGTTTGGCGTGGTGGCATATGAGGTTCTGACCGGGTCGCCTCCCTTCGTCGGTCGCAGCACGCAGGCGATGCTTGCCGCGCACGCCGTCGAGCCGCCGGAGCCGATCCTCAAGCGGCGGCCTACCCTTCCGCCGTGGCTCGCTGATCTCGTGATGCGCTGCCTGGAGAAACGGCCGGCGGATCGGCCGCAGCACGCCACGGAGTTGCTCAAGGTGCTTCAGTCCGGTGCGAACGTGACCACCGGTGGCGGGCTTCGCCCCGCGACCCTGAACCGCACGCGCAGCATGCGATGGGCGGTACCGCTATTGCTGCTGATCGCTGTTGCGACCACAACGTTTATCGCGCTTCGGTTCCGCGATGCAGGGGGCGGAGCCGGTCCTGCAGACGACATCCGGTCGGTCGCGGTACTTCCGCTCGTGAACGTAGGAGGCGGTCCGGAGGACGAGTATTTCAGCGATGGCATGAGCGATGAACTGGCCAACGCGCTGAGCAAGATCCCGGGCCTGCGCGTCGCGTCGCGCACATCTGCCCATTCGTTCAAGGGCCGCAAGAACGTGAATGTCGCCGACATCGGTCGCGCGCTCAATGTCCAGGCGGTCCTTGAAGGAACGGTCCGTCGTGCGGGCGGGCGGCTACGTGTCACCGGCCAGCTCACGAGCGTGCGGGACGGACTGTCCCTCTGGTCCGACAGCTATGAGAGAGAAACGAGCGACGTGTTCGCGGTCCAGGACGACATCGCCCACTCGATCGCCAACGCGCTCAAGCTTCGGCTCGCTTCCGTCACGGCCACAGGGCAATCGTCGGCTCCCGGCACTCTCAACCTGCAGGCCTACGATCATTACCTTCGCGGACGGTTTTTCTGGAACGCCCGCGGCGCTGACAATATCAGGCGTGCAATCACCTATTTCGACATGGCGATCGCGTCAGACGCCACTTTTGCGCGTGCGTATGCGGCGCGTGCCATCGCCTATGCGTTGCTTCCCGAATACACCGATGCATCGCCAGCCGACGCGCTCGAGAAAACGCGCGCCGACGCCCGCCGGGCGCTGACGCTCGACAGCACGCTCGCCGAGGCGCATACGGGTTTGGCGCTCGCATCGGTGCACAATCGTGACTGGGACACGGCGGAGGCGTCATACCAGCGCGCGATCATGCTCGATCCGCGCTACCCCACTGCTCACCAGTGGTATGGGGAGCTGCTGTACAACACCAGCCGGCTCGATTCCAGCGTGGCCGAGACGCGCCGCGCGATGGAGCTCGACCCGCTCGCTCCCATTCTGGCCACGGCGCACGCGTACTCGTTGAGCGTCGCCCGGCGCTATCCCGAGGCACTTGCCGAAGCGAAGCGTGGGCTCGAGCTGGCGCCCAATCTAGGCGTGCTCCACAGCGTGGCGGCGCAGGTGTATCTCGGGCTGGGAGATCACGCCAACGCGCGCACGTCGATGGAGCTGTCGGTGAAGGCCGATCCCGAGCTGGCGCTGCGCCAGGGGCAGCTCGCCTACATCTACGCCCAGTCCGGAGATCGTGTCGCCGCGAGCGCTGTGCTCGGACGAATGAAGCGGCACGGCGTCTCGGAAGCGACGCATCCGGTCGCGTTCGCCATCGCGCACCTGTCACTGGGCGACACCGCCAAGGCGCTCGGACTGCTCGAGCGGGCAGAGTCGAAGCACGACGTCGGGCTGTTGACTGCTGCGTCTCCGCTCGACGATCCAATGTACGCACCGCTTCGGGCAAATCCGCGTTTCATCCGCATCATGGAACGGATGGGGCTTGCCCGCTTCATGCTACCAGCGCGATAACGTCCGCTGAAGGAGATGGCAAAAGCACATACCTGAATCAAGGAGTGCGTTCGGGCACCGATCCGTGCACCGCCCCGACCAGCACAAACGCAGCCCAGCGCGAAGGATGCTCGTTTACATCCCGCTCAAGGTGCCGCTTGCGTACTTCCAGTAGTGCGTGCGCCGGCTGATGCCCGTTACGGAGCGCGGCGTAGAATTCCTCCATGAACCCTGCAGCCGCTTGATCTTCCACCCGCCACAAACTCACGACAACGGCGCGAGCGCCCGCGGAGAGAAACGCGTGCGGCAGTCCGATCACACCCTCGCCACGGACTCGCTGCCCGAGCGCGGTCTCACACGCCGACAAGGTGACGAGTTCGGCCCGTAACTCCAGCCGACGTATGGCCGCGAGATCGAGCCCTCGGTCAGCCAGCACCACGTGCGTCTGCTCAGGACGCCGATCGCTGACGCG
>JANMSC010000343.1:0-1569 GCA_031388885.1 Gemmatimonadales bacterium
AGTTCCTGCCGTGCGGTCACCAGTCCGCCCAGGTCGCCGAGCAGTGCATCCAGTCGATCGAGGTCCACCCGGACAATGCGTGGCGCCCGCGCGTCCGCCACTGTCGGCGCGGCACCATCGGCGCCGACCTCTGCGTCGACTGCGTCGTCGCACGCGACGGTGACGCGGTCGAGGGACCCCTCGAGTGCCCTGAGCCACGCCCGATCCGCTCCGCGCTCACCCCGCTGGACCACCGCGAGTTCGGTCTCAGTGGCGTGCGCGAGCTCGGTGGCAGCATCAAACCCGAGCGACGCCGCCATTCCCTTGATCGTGTGCAGCGCCCGGAAAATTTCATCGGCGGGGGCGTTGTCGTCAGGCGCGTCGAGCCACGTCGAGAGGTGACGACGCGCAGCGGCGAGCAGGGTTCGCGATTCCGCGACGAACAGCGCGATGTACCGCGCGCGCCGCGCGTCGGTCATCCCGCCAGGACGCGCTGCACGGCTTCGATCACTCGCGCCGGTTGAAAGGGCTTCACCACAAAATCCTTCGCGCCGGCCTGCACCGCCTCGACGACCAGCGCCTGCTGCCCCATCGCGCTGCACATGAGAATCTTCGCGTCGGGATACGACGCGATGATCGCCTTCACAGCCTCGATTCCGCCCATGTCGGGCATGACGATATCCATGGTGACGAGGTCCGGTTGAACGGCCTTGTACCGCTCGACGGCCTGCAGTCCGGTCTCGGCTTCGGCTGCGATCTCGTAGCCTGCACCGGTCAGGATATCGGCGATCATGGTGCGCATGAAGATCGCGTCGTCACAAATGAGAATTCGTTGGGCCACTGCACTCCTCCCTGCTGGTGGATCCGTTGTGGAGGAACGATGATCGATCATCGATGATCGATCATCGAGGGGGAGCGCTTGACCACCCAACCCCACCACTCATCCAAAGATCGCGTTGGCGACCTGGTCGAGGTCCAGTGTAGCAAGGCCCGTGCGCGGCTCAGGAGCGAGCTCGATCACCCCGTCCACGGCCAAGGCGAAACGATGACCGGCGGCCTCGACCACCACCACCTCCTCCCGGCCCCCATCGTCCGACGGCACGCCCAGGATCCGACCGAGGTGGGCAACCGTCAGCACGCGCCCGCGGTGATTCACGAGACCGCGAACCCCTTCCGCCGCTCCCGGAACCCGGGTAATGGTGACCCCCCGGAGGACCTCGACGACGGTCTCGACCGGCAGGTACCAACGCCCCGCGCCGACCCGAAAGATCAGGCTGGACGCGCCAGGAACGGCCTGGTCAGGCATCGCGGGCGTAGAACCCGAGGTCATCGAGGGCCGCCTGACGATTCGAAAGGGTGTCGGCGCCGAGCGCCGCGGTCAGCAGGGGCCAGAGATCCTCGGGCCACGGCGACGCCACCCGGAGCGGATCCCCCGTGATGGGGTGGCGGAACGCAAGGAGTGCGGCGTGAAGCGCCTGCCGCGGCGCGAGGCCCTCGAGGCGTCGGGCGCCAAGCCGTTCCGATCCCGAAATTCGCTTCGACCCGCCCCCGGCGTACACCGGGTCACCGACGATCGGATGGCCGATCGAC
>JANMSC010000345.1:0-1501 GCA_031388885.1 Gemmatimonadales bacterium
GTCACTGCTCGCACCGACTGGACCGTCGAAGAAGTCAACGCGCTTCCCGACGACGGCAACCGCTATGAAGTGCTGGACGGGGAGCTGCTGGTGAGCCCCGCCCCATCGTTGACGCACCAGCGGGTGCTGCGCGAGCTGGTCCGGTTACTTCTGCCCTATGTCGACACGCTCGACATGGAGCTCATCTTCGCCCCGGCCGCCGTGACCTGGGGCCCGCGCACGGAGCTGCAACCCGACATCTTCGTTCTGCCCAAATTGCCGGGACGTCCCGCTGTGCGTTTCGCGGTCGTCGTTGTCCACAGGCTGGCAATTGAGTTAAACTCCCCCACCGCGGCGCGCGCCGACCGATACACGACGCGCCCGGAGTACCAGCGACGCGGCGTCGCGGAGTACTGGATTGCCGACCCCGACGCGCGACTGGTCGAGCGGTGGCGGCCGCACGACGACAAGCCCGAAGTAGTGTTCCAGATGTTGGCGTGGCGACCGCGCGAGGACGTGTCGGCCCTGGAAATCGACCTCGTCGAGTTGTACCGTCGGGTGTACGGGGAGTGAGCGTCGGCTCAAGAACGGCCGCGCAAGTCCTGCCGTCGAGTGCCTACCAAAACAAAGCCTCAACAACCACCAACGTTGTTGAGGCCCCCACAAATGCCCAGGACGAGACTCGAACTCGTACACCCGTGAAGATGGGGGATTTTGAGTCCCCTGCGTCTACCGATTCCGCCACCCGGGCCCATCCTCAATGTAGTCGCGGGCGGCCGCTCGCTCAACGCACCAACATCACCATCAAACTCCCGGACGCTTCCTCATCCCGCGCCGCGCTCTCTCGGGCGCACCCATAGGAAAGGTATCGGCGCCCGCGCTGTCCCCTGCGGCGCGACGGTGCATCTCGTCCACTCGGCGGCGGAGGTGCTCCTGCATCCCCAGGTATTTCGCGCGCTGCATTGGCGAGAGAAAAGATGCCAACTCCCGCTGCTCCGTCTCCACAAGTTCGAGCCGCTGGCGCTGAATGCGAAGTGTCTGCTCCAGGAGTTGTGCGATTCGCTCCTGCGCGGCCGCGTCTTCCGATGCTAACAAGGCGTCGCGCATGGACTTGCGCAGTTCGCGCTCCTGGCCGAAGAGCTCACGTCGCTGCGGATCGAGCCGTTGATTGACCTCGGCCACCTGCGCCATCTGGTTGTCGGTGAGGCCGAGTCGCTGCTTGAGAACTTGACCGTAGCGCTCGCGAAAGCGCTGCTCCATCTGCGCGCGATCACGCCCCTGGTCTGACGATGGTCCTTCACGAACTCTTTGTCCATCAGCCGCGCGGGCAGTCAGCGCGAGCATGAGGAGAACGAATAGTCGACGCATGATAGTGCTACTCCTACGATCCAGTGACAGAGCCAGCGACCACTCGGCCGCCCGGAGTGGGGTCTGGTTCGGCTGCGGGCGCGGCTTCGAGTGTCTCCAGCTCTCCGAAGAGCGATTCGAGGTCCGCGTCACCTAAATCGCTGATGCCCGCCAA
>JANMSC010000377.1:0-7817 GCA_031388885.1 Gemmatimonadales bacterium
GGTTCCGGTCTCCGTGCTGCCGGAGGTGAGCTACCTTCTCCAGACCCGTATCGGCCCCGCCGCAGAGCAGGCATTCATTCGCGCCGTGGCAAGTGGCGAGTTCATCACCGAGCCGCTCGAATCGGAAGACATCGCGCGCGCCCTGCAATTGATGCAGGAATACGGCGACCTGCCACTCGGCTTCGTCGATGCCACCGTGGTGGCGACCGCCGAGCGACTCGGCGTCCGTGAGATTCTGACGACTGACCGGCGACATTTCGGCGTGATCCGCCCACTGCACGCCAACTCGCTGGTACTGCTTCCGTGAACGTTTCGTCGGGAGTGACGTGATGGACCTGCGCGAAGAATTCCAACGGGCACTGGTGAAGCGGCTCGGGCTGCCAGTCGCCACAACAGTCGCGAGGAAGCCGTGACAACTCCTTATGAGCGTTCCGGCCCGCCCGAAGAGAGGTGCTACCCCATGCACGACACCACACCCGCGGCCGAAGCGGTGCGCCTCGCCGCAATTCGCGGCATGAGCGCCGTCGAACGCCTGCAGCAGGTGTTCGAACTCAGCGAGTCGGTACGACAACTTGCACTCGCTGGGCTCCGAGCGCGCCACCCAGGTTGCAGCGATGTCGAGCTTCTCGAACTGTTCCTCGGCGCGCGACTGCTGCCTATAGCCGCCCGGTTGTCGCGCCCGTGAGTGCGCCGGACCTTCTCAAGGCCGTCGTGGCGCGACTCGATGCCGCGGGCATTCCCTTCATGCTGACGGGGTCGATGGCTGCGGCGGTCCATGGTGCGGCGCGCGCCACCTTGGACATCGGCCTGGTGATCGACGCGACCGCCGAGCAACTGCGCGCGTTGGTTGATTCACTCTCGGGCCCCGATATCTACGTCTCTTCGGAGACGGCACTGGAAGCGTTGGAACAGGAAGCGATGTTCAACGTCGTCGAAGTGCACACCGGCTGGAAGGCCGACCTGATTATCCGCAAGTCGCGCCCCTTCAGCCGGGCGGAGTTCGCTCGACGTCGCTCAATCGAATTTGAGGGCATCCGGCTCTGGGTGGCCACACTCGAGGACATGATCATCGCAAAGCTGGAGTGGGCCAAACTCGGCGGATCCGCCCGCCAACTCGAAGACGTCTCCAATCTGCTCCGGGTCGCTTCGAGTGATGTCGACCAGGCGTACCTGAATCGCTGGATCGACGAGCTCGGGCTGCAATCACAATGGCAGTCAGCGCGACACGGGAGCAATTCACCATGACCAACGCCTCCGAGCGCCTCACCGCCGCACTGTCCGACCGCTACCGCATCGAGCGCGAGCTCGGCGCCGGCGGCATGGCCACCGTGTATCTCGCGCACGATCTCAAGCACGACCGCAAGGTTGCTATCAAGGTATTGCGCCCCGAACTCGCCGCGGTGATCGGCGCCGACCGGTTCCTGAGCGAGATCAAGACCACCGCCAACCTGCAACATCCCCATATCCTCGCGCTCTTTGACTCAGGCGTAGCCGACTCGTTCCTCTTCTACGTCATGCCGTTCATCGAGGGCGAGTCGCTGCGCGACCGCCTGACGCGCGACAAGCAGTTACCCATTCGCGATGCGGTGCGTATCGCGACGGAAGTGGCTGGTGCACTCGACTACGCCCACCGTCACGGCATCATTCACCGCGATATCAAGCCCGAGAACGTCCTGCTGCACGACGGCCGCGCGCTGGTGGCCGACTTCGGCATCGCGCTCGCCGCCTCGAGCGCCGGCACCCGGATGACCGAGACCGGCATGTCGCTCGGCACGCCGATGTACATGAGTCCCGAGCAGGCGATGGGAGAGCGCACGCTCGACGCGCGCACCGACGTGTACGCGCTCGGCTGCGTGACGTACGAAATGCTGGTGGGCGATCCGCCATTTCTCGGGAGCACCGCCCAGGCGATCGTGGCGAAGGTGATGACCGAGAAGCCGGCGCCACCGTCACGACTGCGCGACACGGTGGCGGACCATGTCGATGATGCCGTGCTGACGGCGCTGGAAAAACTTCCGGCCGATCGATTTGCCACCGCGGCAGAGTTTGCGGCGGCGCTCACCGGCGGCAATGCGACGAGCCCGGGGACACGATCTGCCAGCGCGACGGTGCGCGGTGCCGGTCCGTGGCGACGCGTGAGCGCCGGCCTCGCGATCGCGCTGGTGGTGGCAGTGGTCGGGGCCGCACTCGGGTGGATGCGCCGTGCGCCGAGCGGGGTGGTTCGTCGGTTCAACATCACGATGGACCAATATCTCACCGATTTCGGCAACCCGGTGATCTCACCCGACGGTACGCGGATCGTGTACAGCAATGTCGAGGGATCGCTGATGATGCGCACCGGCGACAACCTCACGGCCAAACAGATTCCCGGGGCTGATGCCGCCTGGGCGACGGTATTCTCGCCCGATAGCAGGTCAATCGCGTTTAACACCGGATTTCCCGGTGCGCTCAAGATCATTCCGATTGAGGGTGGCGCCGGGCGCACCCTCCTGGCGGATTCGACGTACGGTAGCGGACTGGGGTGGAGCGACGACGGGTGGATATATTTTCTCCGCGGCGAGGACTACGGTCGCGACTTGATGCGGATTCGCCCGAGCGGTGGCGCGGCTGAGTTCGTCGCGCGGCCCGACACAGCGGCGAACGCGCTGTTTTTTTACTGGTTCCAGTTGCTCCCGGGCGGTCGCAAGGCCCTGCTGACGGTCTACCCGATCAGTGGGGATCCGAGCATCGGGGTGCTGGACGTCGCCAGCGGGAAGGTGACGGTGATCGCGACCGGGATGGTGGCTCGCTATTCGCCGACCGGTCACGTCCTTGTGGTCCAGGCAGATGGACGGTTGCAAGCGGCGCACTTCGATGCGTCGAGCGGCGCGGTGAGCGGTGGCTTCACCACCGTGGCGGAAGGACTCTACATCGGCGCTGCTGCTGGGACCCCGCTGGCCTTGTCGGACGACGGGACGTTGGTCTACCAGCCGGGGTCCGCAAAGCGCGGCGTGGTCCGCGTGTCTCGCGACGGCGGGCGGGAAGAGGTTGTCGGCCCCGATTGGCAGGGCGAGTTCGGTAACCCCGCACTGTCCCCGGATGGTTCGCTGCTCGCCATCTCGGTGGTCCGGAGTGGTCGGTCCGAGTTGTGGGTCAAGGCGCTCGGCAGCGGTGCGTTCACCAAGCTCTCCGCCGGAGGCACGCAGAATTATCGGCCGAGCTGGTCGCCAGACGGTCGCGCGGTGGTCTTCACCTCCGACCAGCGCGGCAAGATCACCACCTATCAGGTGCCGGCCGACGGTAGCGCGCAGCCAACCCAGCTCGTCTCGGTCGGTCCGACCGTGGACGAGGCGGGCTACTCGCGGGACGGACAGTGGATTGTGTTCCGTGGCGGGTCGGGTGGCGGTCGAGACATCTATTCGATGCGCGTGGGTGCCGACAGTTCGGCGCGCGCAATCGTCGCGTCGCCGGCAGAGGAATTCTCGCCCGCGCTATCCCCGGATGGCCGCTGGCTGGCCTACGCGTCGGACGAAACCGGGCGGACGGAGGTCTATGTTCGGCCCTTTCCCGATGCCAGCACAGCCAAATACACCGTGTCGCACAACGGGGGATCTGAGCCCCTCTGGTCGCACTCGGGGAAGGAGCTGTTCTTCCGCGACGGAGCGGAGAATCTCGTCGCGGCCGAGATTGCAGCGGGAGATGCATTCCGAATCGTGACCAGTCGGCCGCTCTTTTCGACCCGCTCCTACATCACCGATAACCGTCACCATCACTACGCCGTGTCGCTGGACGATCGCTCGTTCTTCTTCGTCAAGTCTCCCGACACGTCGGGTAAGGCCAATCAGCTGATCATCACCCTTAACTGGTTTGACGAATTGAAGCGGAAGGTGGGCAAATGAACGACGCTGCGGCCGCGACCGACGATACCGGTGCAACGCCCCTGGGGGCTGCCGTGATCCGGCGCCGTCCTTGCCTGATGTGACCATTTATGACCATATTGTGACTATGTCGAAGAAATCCGAACCAATGGTCAAGGTCGCTGAACTGAAAGCGCGGCTGAGTGCCTATCTGCGGGCGGTACGTCGAGGGCACGCCGTCACGGTGTGTGATCGCGACACGCCCATCGCGCGTCTGGTGCCGTATGCGTCAACGTCGGACGATTTGACCTCGAGAGCACCGCTGCGGCAATGGGGTGCGATGGCGTTGCCGCGGCGTCGCGACCGTCGCGTCGACAGTCTTTCGGCGCTGCTGCTGGAGCGCCAGTCGTGGCGATGATCGTCTACCTTGACGCGTCGGTGGTCCTTCGACTCGTGCTCGGCGAGTCTGACGCATTGACCAAGCGTGAACGCTTCGACGGTGCCATTGCGAGCGCCCTGACCGAGGTCGAGTGCCTGCGTACGCTGGACCGGATGGCACGAGTGGGGGCACTCGCAGCCGACGAAGTCTCCGATCGACGCACGGCGGTATACCGGCTCCTCGAGGAAGTCGAGGTGGTCAACATCAGCAGCTCGGTTCTGCGTCGGGCATCCGACCCATTTCCGACGCCACTCGGTACGCTTGACGCAATTCATCTCTCGACCGCCATCAATTGGCGCGACAGCCGAGGCGAAATGCTGACGATGGCGACCCATGACAAGGAACTGGCGACCGCGGCGCGGGCTACCGGACTGGAGGTGGTCGGTGCCTGGTGCGCTTGATCGCCTCACCGCCGCGCTGGCAGACAAATACCGCATCGAGCGCGAGATCGGTGCTGGCGGGATGGCGACGGTGTATCTCGCCGAAGACATGAAGCACCACCGCCGCGTCGCGGTGAAGGTGCTGCGGCCGGACTTGGCCTCGGCTATCGGGCCGGAGCGATTCCTCCGTGAGATCGAGACAACCGCGCAGCTTCACCACCCGCACATCCTCCCTTTGTACGACTCGGGGGAGGTGGACGGCTTCCTCTACTACGTCATGCCATATGTGGAAGGCGAGTCGCTGCGCGACCGGCTGGATCGCGAAAAGCAGTTGCCCCTCGACGATGCGCTGAGCATCGCCCGCGAGGTCGCTGACGCGTTGTCGTATGCCCATGCTCGCGGCGTCGTGCACCGCGACATCAAGCCCGAAAACATCCTCCTCGAATCCGGTCACGCGGTGGTGGCGGACTTCGGCATTGCGCGCGCGGTAGGTGCAGCCGGCGGACAGAAACTGACGCAGACGGGGATGGCGATCGGGACTCCACAGTACATGAGTCCGGAACAGGCTGCTGGCGATTCCGACGTCGACGGGCGCAGTGACCTCTACTCGCTGGCCTGCGTGCTCTACGAGATGCTGGCTGGTCAGCCGCCGTTCACCGGTCCGACGGTTGAAAGTGTCGTCCGTCAGCACCTGATCGATGCCGCACAGCCAGTGTCCCAACTTCGGCCCGCGGTTCCGCCGGCAATTTCCGACGTGTTGGCCCGTGCGCTCGCGAAGAACCCGGCCGACCGTTTCAGCCCGGCGGCGCACTTCGCCGCTGCCATTACGATCGCGCCGGTTGCCGCCATGCCGGCTCGACGCGCGCGGCCCGTTGCCCTTGCTGGCGTCGCTGCGGCAAGCGTGCTGGTGGCCATTGTCGTCACCGTCATCATCGTTCGGCGCTCGGATACCACGTCGGCCGTCACGATCGGTCGCACGACGCAAGTGACACGGGATGCGGGACTCGAGGTAGACCCCGCGCTTTCGCCCGATGGGACCAGCGTCGCGTACGCAGCCGGACCGACGAACGCAATGCAGGTGTACGTCCGACAGGTGAGCGGCGGGCGCCCGGTTGCGCTGACAAGCGATACGACCGACAACTTTCGCTGGCCCCGCTGGTCACCCGACGGATCCCAAATCGCCTACCAATCCAACGACGGCATTCACGTCGTGCCCGCGCTCGGTGGTGCGCCGCGGAGAGTGACACGCATGGACCCCGGCACGCTGCACACCGAGTTTGGGGGGCAAACGCCGATTTCCGGCTTCGACTGGTCGCCCGACGGTACCCGAATCGTCTGGGCAGCGGGCTTCAGTGATACCGTGCTCACCATCGTGACGTTGTCCGGCGGCAAGCCCCTCAGCGTCGGCGTCCCTGGTGGCGCGTTTTCGCCGGCGTGGTCTCGTGACGGAACAAGCATCGCGTTCTCGGTGGGGAATCCGCCGTTCACCTTCGGAACAGCGTATTTCGCGAACGCCGGTGCCGCGGCGATCTGGATCGTGCGGGTCGACGGGTCCGGCGCGACGAAGCTGACGGCGGACAGCACGATGAACGTGTCGCCGCAGTGGTCTCCCGATGGGAGCGAACTCTTCTGGGTCTCGGATCGGGACGGTAGTCGCGACGTGTATGTGCAACGTATGCGCGGTGGGGTCATTGGGGTCGGAACACCGCGCCGAGTCACCGTCGGCGCCGATGCCCAGGGAGTGAGCGTGAGCGGACGCGGCACCGACCTTCGGATGGCGTACTCGCGTTTGAGCACGTGGTCGAGCATCTGGTCGATCCGGGTGCCCAAGGCGGGCCCGGTGTCGATTCGCGGCGCGAGGCGTATCACCACTGGAAACGAACTGATCGAGGACCTCGATGTGTCGGCCGACGGTCGCTGGCTCGTGTTCGACTCCGACCGGAGTGGCAACGCCGATCTGTATGTCATGCCCGCGTCGGGTGGTGAAGCGCGACGGATTACCACAGATCCGGCTGGCGATTTCAGCGGTGATTGGTCGCCGGATGGCGCGCGAATCGTATTTCACTCACGTCGGAGCGGGACGCGCGATATTTACACCGTCGAGACCGACGGCACCGGGCTGCGTCAATGGACGTCAGGCCCCGAGGAAGAACTCGATGCCGACTGGGCACCGGACGGCGAGACCATCGTGTACGAAGTGTTTGGACCGACGCGCGGGTTCAGGACCCTGCGTCTGGCGGAGGGGGCCCAACCGGTGTTCATCGCCAAAATGGTCGGTGACTTCGCTCACTGGTCGCCTGATGGCAGCACCATCGTGTACCACAGCGCGGACGGACTCCGCGCCCGCCGAGCGGACAGTGGAGTGGAGACGCTGATCGTTTCCAACGTGACCGGCGGTGCCGATGCGTACTACGCGGCGTGGTCACCGGATGGGGCAACGATCTACTATCTCGCGCGCTCCGCGAAGGGGTGGACGATTCGATCCGTCAGCGCCGACGGTAAAGCCCACGCCGTGCTCATCGACTTCGACGACCCGACGCGTCAACACACCCGTTACGGACTCGCAACCGACGGAAAAGTCTTCTACCTCACGATCGGCTCACCCGAAAGCGACATCGTCGTCGCCCAACTGGAACGACCGTGACCGACGCCCTCGACCGCCTCACCGCCGCACTGTCCGACCGCTACCGCCTCGAACGCGAGATCGGTGCCGGCGGGATGGGGACCGAGCTCGCGGCTGACAGCCGCGGCTCGGCTGATGTCGCTGAAGCGACGTCAGCATCGTCCCAGCCGGGAATGGCTTCGTCGGGGTGGGTCCAGAGATGGCTCCCGATATCCAGTGGTCCAGACCAGATGGACGACGAGGCGATGGTGCACGACCGAGCTTTTCCGTCGAGCCGGTTGCCCCGCGAATCCGTTTTACGCTCGGGGCGTCGCTTTAGCGACATCAGCCGAGCCGTCGCTTCAGCGACGAGCGCGCGGTGACCCCCGTGCTCGAGCGCCTTGCCGCCGCTCTCGCCGACCGCTACCGCCTCGAGCGCGAACTCGGTGCCGGCGGGATGGCGACGGTGTATCTCGCGCATGACCTCAAGCACCAGCGCGATGTCGCGATCAAGGTGCTGCATCCTGATCTCGGTGCGGCACTCGGCGCCGAACGCTTCC
>JANMSC010000391.1:0-2072 GCA_031388885.1 Gemmatimonadales bacterium
CAACAGGTCATCGAGCACGAGGATGGACGAGGCTTTCCGCACCCGTTCGTCGACGACGTGGCGAGGGAGTTTCCGCAGCGTGAGTGCGAAGGCGAGGTTCTCACGCACCGTCATGTGCGGGTAGAGGGCATAGCTCTGGAAGACCATCGCGAGGTCGCGCTCGCTCGGCGGGACGTCGTTCACCACACGATCGCCGATGGACACGGTGCCCGTAGAGACCGTCTCGAGCCCTGCGATCATGCGAAGCGTTGTGCTCTTGCCGCACCCTGATGGGCCGACCAGCACGACGAATTCTCCGTCGGCGATCTCGAGCGACACATTCGAGACCGCAGCACCGGCGGGAGGTGCGGCGGGGTATATTTTGGAAACGTTTACAAGACTGACGCGGGCCATCGTCCCCTAGAATCCATGACTGAGGTGAACCTCTTTCCCGTCGACTTCCTCTGGGGGGCGTCTACGTCCGCGTACCAAATAGAAGGATCCCCCTTGGCCGACGGCGCCGGGGCGAGTATCTGGCACCGATTCTCGCACTCACCGGGTCTGATTCCCAGCGGAGACAACGGCGACATCGCCTGTGACCACTATAACAGGTACGCGGGCGACATCGCGCTCATGCGCGAACTCGGGCTGAACACCTACCGCTTCTCCGTTTCGTGGTCCCGCGTGCTCCCGAATGGTACTGGACGAGTGAACCAGCCGGGGCTGGATTTTTACAGACGCCTGGTCGACACCCTCCTGACCCATGGCATCACGCCGAACGCTACTCTCTTTCACTGGGATCTTCCCGCCGCGCTTGACGATCGTGGCGGGTGGCTTAATCGCGATTCGGCCGACTGGTTCGCCGATTACGCCTGCGTGATGTTTGACGCCCTGAGCGACCGCATCCCCATGTGGGCCACGTTGAATGAACCGTGGGTCGTGACCGACGGCGGCTACCTGCATGGTGCGCTGGCACCCGGTCATCGCAATCAGTACGAGGCCCCTATCGCCACCCACAACATCATGCGTGCCCACGGTGCGGGCGTTCTGGCCGCGCGCGCGTCGGGCGTTGAGCAGATTGGCCTCGTGGTCAACATCGAACCCAAGTATCCCGCTACCGACAGCGCGGCCGATATCGCCGCCGTCGGGCGTGGCGATGCATACATGAACCGACAGTACCTGGATGTGGCCCTGCTCGGGCACTATCCGGACGAAATGGAGGAGATCTTCGGCGACGCATGGCCCAAGTGGCCCGCTGACGACTTCGCGCTCATCCGACAGGACATCGATTTTCTGGGGCTTAACTACTACACACGCGGCGTGCTTGCGAACGCGCCGGCAGCGCTCCCGGTTCGAATCGGGTACGTGCGACAACCCGAACATGCCTACACCGAAACGGGGTGGGAAGTCTATCCCCCGGCCATGACGCGCATGCTGACGTGGGTGAAGGAGCGATACGGCGACATCGCGCTCTACATCACGGAGAACGGCGCCGCCTTCTACGATCCCCCGCGCCCCGTGAATGGTCGCATCGATGACCCGCTCCGCGTCGACTACTTCCGCACGCACCTGCTGGCCGCACGCGAGGCGATGCGTCAGGGCGTCAACCTTCGCGGCTACTACGCGTGGTCGTTCATGGACAACTTCGAATGGTCGCTGGGTTATTCGAAGCGATTCGGTATCGTGCACGTGGACTACACCACGCTCGAACGCACGCCCAAAGCGAGTGCGCATTTCTACCGCGATGTCATTCGCTCGCGCGGGAAGGTGCTCGAAGAGCTGCAGTGGGCTCCGCCGCACGCCTAGCACCTTCGCTCGGCACGCGGTGTGACCGTACCGCGAAATGGGGGATGCGGGCCGGTGGCTCGGCGCCTCATCCCTTCACCGAGCCCGCAGTAATGCCCTCGATGTAGAAACGCTGCAGCATTATGAACACGATGAGCACCGGAAGTATGGTGAGCACCGCACCGGCCATCATGAGTTCGGTGTCCTGCACGTGCTCGAGCGAGAGCGTGGCCAGCGCGACCGGCAGGGTGTACTTCTCCTCGCTGCTCAGCACGATCAGGGGCCACATGAAATCGTTCCAGGTCCCC
>JANMSC010000394.1:0-2766 GCA_031388885.1 Gemmatimonadales bacterium
CGTTCCGCTTCGGCGGGGTGCAGGCGGTGCCGGTGATCGGTATCGAACGTCTTGGCGCGGCGCTGGTGCGCGCCCAGAATGCGAGCGGTGCGGAGTGGCTCGCCAAGGGCGGCGTGGCCGCTGCGCTCGACGCATGGCGGCGAGTCGATGCCGGCGACCCCATCGTGATCGATGCCGATGGGCGTCGCGCCCAACTCACTGCTCCAGCCGCGATCGCACGCACCCGCCTCGGCGGGTTCTTCGCCGCGCATGACGCCGTCCGGATCGAACCGGGCATCGTGCCACTCCTCGCCGTGGCCACCGCCGTGCATGAGTGGCACCATATCCTGTTCGAGGCCGCCCGGCTCGAAGGCGCGTCCGTTGGCGTTCGCGACGATGGCTTACAGATTCGGATCATCGAAGCCGACCCGTGGCTCAGTGAAGGCGCCGCCGAGTGGGCCACCGAACTCACCCTCGCGCCCGTGGTTGCGACGACGCCACTGCTGGCGTTGATGGAAGCGGAAAAGCGCGCCGGTATCCAGCTCGCCCGTGGCGACGATCCGCACGTCCTGGGTTACCTGCTGGTGCGCGCGGGCGCATCGCGAGCTGCAAACCCAGCAGTGGTGCGGGATCGCTTGGTGCGCCTGCTGCATGACCTGGCATCGTTTGCGCTCCAGTCGGGCTTCGTGCGGAACACTGCGCGGAGCGCACCGCTGTTGTGGCGGCCCGCGACGCTCGCCGTCATACCCGAAATCACCTTTACGTGGGACGATGGTATCGCCGACCAGGTGCAGCGTCGCCTGCTCGTCCCCGCTACGCCGATGGAACGATGATCCGCCTGCCGCGCCGTCAGGCCACCGCCCTCGCTGCAGCATTCCTGCTCCTGCCAACTATTGCGTCGGCACAGCAAACAGTGCCCGAACGCACCGCGTTCGCGCGCACGTCGAGTCACGCCGAGGTGCTTGCGTTTCTCGACTCGCTCACCATGCGAGGTGCCGGAATCAGGGTAGGGACGCTCGGCACATCGACCCAGGGACGGCCCGTTCCGTACGTCATCGCGGCTCGCCCGATGGTCGCAAGCCCCGCCGATGCCAGGCGTTCGGGGAAGCCGGTGGTCTATGTCCAGGCCAACATCCACGCCGGTGAGGTCGAAGGCAAGGAGGCGGTGCAACGCCTGTTGCGCGAGGTCATGCTCGGCACGCTTCGGCCGTTGCTCGACAGCGTGGTGCTGCTGGTGGTGCCGATCTACAACACCGATGGCAACGACGCGTTTGGTCCGGGTGAACGCACGCGCCCCGGGCAAAACGGGCCGGCCGTGGCGGGAATCCGTCCCAACGGGCAGGGCCTCGACCTCAATCGCGACTATGTGAAACAGGAAGCGCCTGAGACGCGCGCATCACTCGCGTTCATCGCAGCGTGGGATCCCGACCTGTTCATGGACCTGCACACCACCAACGGCAGCTATCACGGGTATGCGCTCACCTGGTCACCGGGCCTCAACGCCAATACGACGCCGGCGAACGCATGGATCCAGGACCATGCCCTGCCGGAGATCCGAGCCCGACTCCGCGCGCGGCACCGGCTCGAGACGTACCCGTACGGCAATTTCCGCAACCAGCATCCCGATTCGCTCTCGCTGGGCTGGGAGACCTATGAGTCGGTGCCACGGTTCGGTACCAACCTGATGGGCATGTCCCGGATGTCGATCCTGAGCGAGGCGTACAGCAACGATCCGCTCGAGAGGCGGATCGATGCGACGTACGCGTTCGTGGTCGAAACGATTCGGTACATGGTCGAGCGCCAGGGGGACGCGCGACGGTTCCTCGGCGCGACTGCCATGGCGCGGCCCGATTCGGTGGTCGTGCGCAGTGCATTTGCGCCGCCACGGACTGACACGGTGATCGCCGAGATTACCCGAGCAGCGGGCGAAGGCGGTGGCGGCTTCGCACGGCGTAAGCGCACCGGCGAGATGCGCCGCGTGGTCATGCCGGTGGTGGATCGATTTGCCGCAACGCGCCGCGAGAAGATGCCGGCCGCGTATGTGCTCGACGCGCAGTGGACCGACGTGGTAGAGCGGTTGCGGCGGCAAGGGATTGTGGTCGAGCGACTCACGTCGCCGTGGGCCGGAGAAACCGGGCGGTTCGCAGTCGATTCGGCGATCGTGGCGCCGCGGTCGTTCGAGGGCCATCGCGCGATGCGCATTGAAGGGACGTGGAGTGACCCGGCGGCTGACTCGCTTCCGGCGGGCACCTTCATCGTGCCAACCGATCAGCGGATGGGACTGGTGGCGGCGTTCCTCCTCGAGCCGGCCTCGGAAGACGGCTACACCACCTGGAACTTCTTCGACCGCGCCGTGCGAGCGCGTGGCGTGCATCCGGTACGCCGGATCCTCACTGAGGCGCGTGCCCTACGCGAAGTCGTTCCCTGACATCGCTCCGTCCGATGCTGCTGGCGCCGCGTCGAGCCGGTGCGCCAGTGTCGCAAAGTCGACCGGCTTGACCGTGTGGCTGTCGAACCCGGCGTCGCGCGACCGCTGCCGATCTTCCTCCTGCCCCCAGCCGGTCAGGGCCACGATCATCATCGACTTGCCCCACGGTTGCTCACGAATTCGGCGACAGACTTCGTAGCCGTTCAGCTTCGGCAGGCCGATGTCGAGCAGCACGACATCAGGCCGAGTCGTTTCCGAGTCTGCGACCGCCGCGAGACCATCGCAGGCGGTGTGCACTTCATGGCCGGCCAACCGCAGCAACTCGGCGAGGCTGTTAGCGGAGTCTTCGTTGTCATCGA
>JANMSC010000397.1:0-18790 GCA_031388885.1 Gemmatimonadales bacterium
GTGGGCCTCGGAATGAAGTCGAGCGGTGGCACCCTCCCGCCACCGCCTCCCCTCCGCTTTCTTTGAGTCGCTGCCCCGTCGTCCAATGGCAAGACCCCGGTCTTTGGATCCGGTTATCGTGGTTCGAATCCACGCGGGGCAATGCGAACAGCACGAGAAGCGAGAGGCGAGAGGCGAGAAGCGTGAGGTGCATTCTCCATGACCCGCGCTTCAGGCGTCACACCCCAGGCCCGGTGCCTCGCAGCCCACGGCCCCACGCCCGTCTCCGGCCTCCCTGCTGCGTCCGCGCTTCTCGCTTCTCGCTTCTCGCCTCTCCCTTCTCCCCCAGTTGCCCCCCCTCACCTCCCGCCGCTATCTTTCCGGGCTGTCGAATGGCCGAAATGCCCCTGTCGTCCAAGCCTATGCTCCTCCTGAGTGGGTCGGCCAACCGCCCCCTCGCCGAGGAGATCGCCCAGCAGCTGAACACTCAGCTCTGCCGGGTGACGCTGAAGCGCTTCGCCGACGGTGAGCTGTTTGTCCGGATCGACGAGAACGTCCGCGGGCGCGATGTGTACGTGGTACAACCCACGAATCCGCCCGCCGAGAACCTGATCGAGCTGCTGCTCCTGATGGACGCGGCCCGGCGCGCGAGTGCCGCCCGGATCACCGCGGTGATCCCGTACTTCGGTTACGCCCGGCAGGATCGCAAGGATCAGCCTCGCGTGGCGATCTCGGCGAAGTTGATGGCGAACATGGTGGTGACGGCGGGTGCCGATCGCGTGCTCGCGATCGACTTCCACCAGCACCAGCTTCAGGGGTTTTTCGACCTGCCGGTCGACCACCTCTACGCGGCGCCGGTGTTCGTGCAGCACTACCGGCAGAAGAACCTGCAGGACCTGGTGGTGGTGGCATCCGATGTCGGATCGGCCAAGATGGCGCGTGGGTTCGCGACCCGGCTCAATGGCTCGCTCGCGATCATCGACAAGCGTCGCACCGGCCCGAACGTGGCCGAAGTACTGAATGTGGTGGGTGATGTCGCGGGGAAGGATTGCCTCATCCCCGATGACATGATCGATACCGGTGGGACGATGACTGAAGCGGTCCATGCGCTCAAGCGCCTGGGAGCGAACGACATCTACATCTGCGCGACGCACGCGCTGCTCTCGGGTCCGGCCGTCGAGCGGCTGTCCAAAGCACCGGTGACCGAGATTGCGGTCACCAACACGGTCAACCTGCCGCCCGAGCGCCACTTCCCGGCGCTCAAGGTGCTCTCGATAGCGGGGCTCCTGGCGAAGGCGATCGGCAACACGCACAGCGACCAGTCGGTCAGTGCCTTGTTCGACTGAATGACGGTAGCACGGAGGCAGGGATGGACCAGGTGACACTCGCGGCAGAGAGCCGCGCAAACATGGGCAAGGGCGCAGCACGCGCGCTCCGTCGTGACGGCAAGATTCCGGCAGTGATCTACGGCCACGGTCGCGAGCCGATGGCGCTGTCGATCGAGGCCCGGACGGTGAGCAAGTTGCTCGAGACGATCGGCGGTGAAACCCGCATGATCGACGTCAGCATCGATGGCAACGCGCCCGTGAAGGCGATCGTGCGAGAGGTGCAGCGCAACCCGGTCCGCCGAGTTGACGTGATCCACCTCGACCTCTACGCCGTGGTGGCCAACGAGCCGATCACGGTCGAAGTGCCGGTACACATCGTCGGCATTGCCGACGGCGTGCGCAATCACGGCGGCGTGCTCGAGCACACCCTGCACCGCGTGTCGGTGCATGTGCTCCCGGCCGAGATTCCCGAACACATCGATGTCGATGTCTCGGCGCTCGGCGTGGGTGACTCGATCCACGTCAGCGACTTGACGATTGCGAAGGGCGAAATCCTGAATGATGGCGGCCTGTCGGTCGTGTCGGTCGTCGCGCCGCGTGTAGAAGCCGCGCCGGTCGTTGTCGAAGTCGCTTCGACCGAGCCCGAGGTCATCAAGAAGGGCAAGGGCGACGAAGCCGAGACCGCCGCGGAATAAATGGCGCGCGCGATCGTGGGACTCGGCAACCCCGGTCCCGAGTACGAGCGCACGCGACACAACGCGGGCTGGATTCTCATCGATCACCTGGTGGCGCGGTGGGGCTTTGCCCCATTCCGCCGCGCCGATCAGGCGCAAACCACCTCGGGGACGCTGCACGGCGTCCCCGTCCGTTTACTGAAGCCAACGACCTACATGAACCGCAGCGGCGATGCACTGAAGGCACTCCGCTCACCCGCCTGGGATCCGGCGGCCGACCTGCTCGTCCTGGTCGATGACGTCTCACTGCCACCGGGGCGCTTCCGGCTGCGCAGCGCCGGCACGCCCGGTGGACACAACGGGCTGAAGAGCATCGAGGCATCGCTGCGGCGCCAGGATTACGCCCGGTTGCGGATCGGCATCGGCGCCAAACCGCCGGAATATGAAGACCTGGCCGACTGGGTGCTCGGGAGGCTGACCGCCGACGAGCGCAGTGCCATCACCGATGTGCTCGACCCGATGGCCGACGCCGTCGAGTCATGGCTGAGCGACGGCATCGAGACCGCCATGAACCGCCACAACCGCGGCAGCAACTGATGCTGCGTTCGCGACTGACGCCCCTCATCACCGGAACGACCCTGTGACCCTGCACGAACTGGCTCCGATCACGCCGTGGCTGGGCGCCGGCGGACTCGCCGCCGCACTCGCGCTCTTTCTGTACCTCACGAAGCAGCCGACCGGCACACCGCGGATGCAGGAGATCGCCGGCCTGATCGAGCGTGGCGCCATGACGTTCCTCAAGCGACAGTACTTCGTGTTGCTGCCGGTGCTCGTGATCGTCGCCCTCGCGCTCGCGTGGGCAGTGGGCGCCGAGATCGGCGTGGCCTTCGTGTTCGGTGGTGTATGCTCGGCGCTCGCAGGCTTCACCGGGATGAAAGCTGCGACCAAGGCGAATGTGCGCACCACCGAAGCGGCACGCACCCACGGCTTGAGTCGCGCCCTCGAGATCGCGTTCGACGGCGGTGCCGTGATGGGCCTCGCCGTCGCGTCACTCGGCCTGCTCGGTCTCGGCGTGGTGATGATCACATCGTTGCCGCAGGGCGACGCAGCCGCGATCGCCGAAGGCTTCCCATGGTTCTCGGAGATTGTCGCCGGCTTCGCGATGGGCGCCTCCAGCATCGCGTTGTTTGCGCGCGTTGGCGGCGGCATCTACACCAAGGCCGCCGACGTCGGTGCCGACCTCGTTGGCAAGGTTGAAGTCGGCATCCCCGAATACGACCCGCGCAATCCGGCAACGATCGCCGATAACGTCGGCGACAACGTCGGCGACGTCGCCGGCATGGGCGCCGACATCTTCGAGAGTTATGTCGACGCAGTCGCAGCGTCGGTCGCAATCGGTGCGACGCTGACGTTGATTCCTGCGGCCGACCGCGTGGCCGCCGTCGGCCTCCCGATCGCACTGGCAACCGCGGGCCTGATCGCCTCGGTCATCGGCATCGCGTCGATCCGTGTCTTCAAGAGCAGTTCGCCCGAATGGGCACTCCGCATCGTGCAGATGCTGTCGGCGCTCCTCTTCCTCGGTGGCGCGTGGTATCTCGCCGGTGAGTTTGTCGTCACGATCGGCGGCACCGTCGCCAACACCTTCCCGGCCATCGCGGCTGGAACTGCCGCGGGCATCCTGATCGGCCTCGTCACGGAGTACTACACCGCCGGCGGACCGATCCGCCGGATCGCCGATGCCTCCGAAACCGGACCAGGCACGAACATCATCGCCGGACTCTCGGTGGGGCTCCAGTCGGTCGCTGGCCCGCTGTTGCTGATCTGCCTCACCGTGTATGTGGCGCACCATTTCGCCGGGTTGTACGGCGTCGCACTCGCCGCGGTCGGCATGCTGGGCACCGTCGGTATCACGATGACCGTCGATGCGTACGGACCGATCGCCGATAACGCTGGCGGCATTTCGGAGATGAGCCATCTCGGTCCCGAGGTGCGCGCCATCACCGATCGTCTCGATTCGCTCGGCAACACCACGGCGGCGATCGGCAAGGGCTTCGCCATCGGGTCCGCCGTGCTCACCGCCATCGCACTCTTCTCGGCGTACTCGTCGGCCGTCGCGTCGCGCGGCGTGCCGATCGACCTGAACATTCTCAACCCGATGGTGCAGATCGGGCTCTTCCTCGGCGGCATCCTGCCATTCCTCATGGCATCGATGACGATGACCGCGGTTGGGCGCGCTGCGCAAAAGGTGGTGGAGGAAGTACGCCGCCAGTTCCGCGAGATCAAGGGACTCATGGAAGGCACCGCACCCGCGGACTCCGACAAGTGCATCGACATCGCGACGAAGGCGGCACTCCGTGAGATGGTCATCCCGGGCCTCATGGCAGTGATTGCACCGGTTGCTGTCGGCGCACTCCTCGGCGTCGACGCGCTCGGCGGGCTCCTCGCCGGCACCACCGTGAGCGGCGCACTGTTGGCACTCTTCATGGCCAACGCGGGCGGAGCGTGGGACAATGCCAAGAAGTACATCGAAGCCGGCCACCATGGCGGCAAGGGATCACTGCCGCACAAGGCCGCCGTGGTCGGTGACACCGTCGGCGATCCATTCAAGGACACCTCCGGGCCAGGTATCTCGATCCTGATCAAGGTGACATGCGTGGTGGCGCTGGTGTTTGCGCCGTGGTTCGCTGATTTGTGGAGATAGGAGCAGAGGCGCACCGTTTCGACGACTAACGGCCAACGGCTACGGGCCCAAAGGGTTCTAGCACTCACTCGGTACCTGATACCAAATGCTCTCACTCGGAATCGTCGGCCTCCCCAACGTCGGCAAGTCAACCCTGTTCAACGCCCTCACCTCCGCCGGCGCACTGGTGGCCAACTACCCCTTTGCGACCATCGAACCGAATACCGGGGTGGTGGAAGTTCCGGATCCCCGGTTGAGCGCCTTGGCAGCGATCATCAAGCCTCAGAAGGTGCTCCCAGCAACAGTCCAGTTCGTCGATATCGCCGGGCTCGTCAAGGGCGCCAGCAAGGGCGAAGGCCTCGGCAATCAGTTTCTTGCGACCATTCGCGAGGTTGATGCGATCGTGCAGGTGGTGCGGTGCTTCGTCGACGACGACGTCCAGCACGTCATGGGGAGCGTCGATCCGGAGCGCGACCGCAACGTCATCAACGGCGAACTCGCGCTGGCCGACCTGGTGTCGGTCGACAAGCGGCTTGACAAGGCGACGCGCACGGCGAAGACCGGCGACGCGGCGGCGAAGGCCGAAAAGGCGCTGCTCGAGCGCTTGTTGACCGCCTTGAGTGACGGCAAGATGGCGCGCACCGTGGTACCGACCGACGAGGAGCAGACCGCGTACCGCGGCTACAACCTGCTCACCGCCAAGCCGGTGCTCTACGCGGCCAACGTGCGCGAGGACGAGCTCGTCCAGGGCAACGACTACGTGGAACGACTGCGTCAGGTACTCGCCGCGGAACGCGAGGACGCCGAGATTGTCATCTTCTCCGCGAAAGTCGAAGCCGAACTCGCAGAGCTACCAGCGGAAGATCGTACCGAATTCCTCGAGTCCCTCGGTGTGCACGAGTCCGGGCTTGATCGACTCGCACGCGCGGCATACCACCTCCTCGGCCTGCAGAGTTATTTCACCGCGGGCGAGAAGGAAGTGCGCGCCTGGACTATCCGGAAGGGCGCCAAGGCACCTGAGGCAGCCGGCGTCATCCATTCCGACTTCGAGAAGACATTCATTCGCGCCGAGACCGTGGCGTACGCGGAATTCGTGCGCGTCGGCGGGTGGAAGCCAGCCCGGGAACAGGGCCTCGCGCGGGCCGAGGGCAAGGAGTACGTGGTGCAAGACGGAGACTTGATGTTGTTCAGGACGAGCGCGTAGGTGCGACGATCGTGTCCCTCCCGTTTTCGGCGTGCGGACAACAGGTCGATGGTCGATAGTCGATGGTTGGCCATCCTGCTACTTGTCGCCTCGCTCGCGATCACCGAACCGCTTCGTGCGCAGGATCCGCTCAACCCGACGCCCACGCCGGAAGCCACGCAGTCCGAGGCACGACGTCGCGCTGCCGAGAACGTGTCGCTCACGACCGTGGGCACGGCGGCGGCGATCATCGCGTTCACCGCCCTCTTCGATCCGTCGATCGCCCGATCAGCCAGCAAGTCGCAATCGGACGATCTCACGCGACTCGCCGACAACGCCGATCGCCTGGGTGAGATGTCCGTGATCGCGCCGGTACTTGTCGGGACCACGGTTGTGGGACTAGTCACCAGGAGTCCCGAGCTCCTGCGCCTCGCGGTTCGCACCGCGGGCGCAATCACGTTTGTTTCAGTCGGGGTGCAGCTGCTCAAGTTCGCCACCGGCCGCGATCGTCCGTATCAGGACGAAGACTTCGGTGCCGACAACTTCAGGCCGTTCACGCGATGGGACACATCGTTTCCGTCGGGCCATACGGCCGCAGCGTTTGCGATGGCAACCACCCTGGGTGACGCCATCGGCAACAAGTATGCAAAGGGCGGGCTTTACGTGCTCGCGGCAGGAACAGGTTGGGCGCGCGTCGCGTTGCTCAAGCACTGGCCGAGCGACGTGGTGGCGGGTGCCGCGGTGGGGTTGCTCGCTGGCAACCTTGCCATCGGTCGGATCAAGTTCCTGGGCCTGCGGGCTCCAAAGGCGATCGTCACGCCGGACGCGGTCGTGGCGCAATACACCGTGCCGATGCCGCGATTCCGCTGACCCTCCCTTCGCCCTTCTCCCTTCTCCGAGTGGCCTCACCCCAATACTCCAACTATCTTTGTGGGCTGTCCAACTCATCCTCCTCGGCTGCCGCACCAGCGCCGGGGCGACGTCACAGTCCAAAGGAAGGTGCCCGCATGACCCGTTCGTATGAGACGGTCTACATCTTCGATTCGACCCTCGAAGAAGCCGCCGTCACCGAGAAGCTTGACCGCTTCCACGCCCTTGTCCCACAAGCCGAGGGTGCCGTCGTCGACGTCAGCCACTGGGGCCGACGCACCCTCGCCTATCCAGTCAACGGCCGCGAGACCGGCTACTACGTCATCGCAAAGTTCGATGCGGCGTCGGAGTTGCTGCCGGAATTCGAGCGCGCCCTCAAGCTCGACGACTCGGTGCTCCGCCACCTGATCGTCCTCAACGAGGGCGCGCAGATCGCACCCACGCCGACCGCCAAGGACGGCGAGGAGGAGGAGTAATGGGCCGCCCACAGAAGACTTGCGCCATCTGCGAAAGCGGTGTGCGGATCGTCGATTTCAAGGATGAGCGACTCCTGACGCGGTTCCTCACCGAGCGCGGCAAGATCCTTCCCAGCCGACTGTCGGGCACGTGCGCCCGGCACCAGCGCCAGTTGAGCACGGCGATCAAGCGGGCCCGTCAGGTCGCGTTGATCCCGTACATCAAGGGATTCACGAGCTGACCGTCACGCCCTCGGCGCCCGCCGTCGCTGGGCACCGATCGCCGTTTCTTACCCCGCTGCTCCTGGCGGGGTATCTCGTTATTGCCCCGTGGATTTTCCTGCTCGCGCCGTTGGCCGTATTGCTGCTGATTTCCAGGCCAAAGACGCTGCGCGAGTGGCTCTGGATCGGAGTCGCGCTGGTGGCGGGCACGATGCTGTTGCAGCCGGCACAGGATCTTGCCGGTCTGACGATTCGCGCCGCTGGTGCCTTCTTCGCTGGCGGGTACGTCGCGCTCGCACTGGCCGGCCCCCTTCCGAGGTCGCTCTTCGTGCGCACCGCGGTCGCGGTCGTCGCTGCGGCTGGCGCCACTGCCGGTTGGTTCCTCGCGCTGGGGCTTCGCTACGCCGAGTTGCGGGAGGCCGTGGTCGCCACGCAGTGGAAGGCGTACCGCACCTTTCTGAAAGGCCTCCCCGACGTGCCACCGCCGTCGCTCGACGACGTCGTGGCCGGCACCCCCACCGCCGAGCTTGCGCGCGAACTATCCCGGACGGTGCATCTGGTTGGCGACCTCTTCCCGGCATTGCTGGCGCTGTCGGCGCTTGCGGCGGGGTGGCTCGCGTGGGTCTGGTACCACCGCGTCGCGCGCCAACCGATCGGCCAACCATCACCGGCGTTCCGCGAGTTCACGTTCTCCGATCACCTGATCTGGGCACTTCTCGCGCTGGGTGGCCTGACCCTCGCCGACCTTCCGGGTGCCTTCGACCAGATCAGCCTCAACCTGCTGGTGGTGATCCTCGGCGTCTACGGCGCGCGTGGCCTCGCCGTCGCTCGGACCATGTTGCTCAGGATGGCACCGATCGTCACGCCGCTGTTGTGCCTGATTGCCCTGCCTGTGTTACCATTGCCGCTGAGTGGCCTCGTCATCCTTGGCGTCGCCGACACGTGGCTCGACCTGCGGCGGCGCATGCCTCCGCGTGAAGGAGTGGCCCAATGATTGAACTCATCCTGCGCGATACGGTGGCCTCGCTCGGCAAGGCCGGCGACCTCGTGCGCGTGAAGCCCGGTTACGCCCGCAACTTTCTCTTGCCGCGCGGCCTCGCGTTCGAGGCGACCGAGGGGAACAAGAAGCGGATTGCTGCGGAATCGAAAGCGCGCAATGCGCACGCATCGGCTGAGCGCGCAGAGGCGCAGGCGATCGCCGACAAGCTCGCGCAAGCGTCGCTGACCTTCACGGCCAAGTCGGGCGAAGATGGCAAGCTGTTTGGCTCGATCACGGCAGGCGACATCGCCGAGCAGCTCGCCGCGCAGGGTGTCACGATCGACAAGCGCCGCATCGAACTGGAGCACCCGCTGAAGCACCTCGGCTTTCACACCGTCGTCGTGCGCCTGCACCACGACGTCCAGGGTGAAGTGAAGGTCAACGTCGTCGCCGAAGGCTGATTGTCGGTCCCAGTCGGGATCCGATATCTCGACGGGCCCCGCCTCGCCCGGGGATTCTATGCCGCCGCCGATTGGGTGGCCGCCAGCCGCGAGGAGCTGAACCGGATCAACGTGTTTCCCGTCCCCGACGGCGACACAGGCACCAACTTTTCGCTCACACTTCGCGCCGTCGCCGACGCCCTGCGGGCCCTCGGCGATGCGCCGCTTTCCGTGACCGCCACGACCGCTGCTCGGGCCGCAGTCCTCGGTGCGCGGGGCAACTCGGGCATGATGCTGGCGCACTTCCTGTTGGGATTCGCGGAGGGCCTGGGCCGCGAGGAAACTGCTTCCGCGAATATTGTTGCTGCCGCCGTCCGCCAGGGTGCCGACGCACTCGAGACGGCGCTCGATGAGCCCCGTGAAGGGACCATCCTCACCGTCGCCCGTGATGCCGCGATCGCCGCCGAGCGCGCCGCGGCAGACTCGCCCGACATTGCCGATTTCATTTCGCGATTGCACGCCGAAGCGGAGACGGCGCTGGCCCGCACCCCCGACCTCCTGGCCGTGCTGAAGGAAGCCGGTGTGGTGGACGCCGGCGGGATGGGATTCGTCCGGATGGTCGAAGGGTTCATGCGCGTCATCCACGGTGACCCCATCCTGCCAGCGACGACTCCGTACGAAGGCGAAGCAAGCGTCCCCGCGGCCTTCATGGACATCGTCTCGGAACGTGACTTCCAGTTCTGTACCGAGGTTCTGGTACGAGGTACTCCGCTGCCGCCATCGAATGACGTGCGCGCGGCATTGCACCAGTTCGGCGGATCCGTCGTGGTCGCGGTGGCGGGCGACATTCTCAAGATCCATGTGCACACCGACACGCCCGATGCCGTCTTCACCTTCGCCGAGCGCTGGGGCCACGTAGCGACGCGGAAGGCCGAAGACATGCGGGCGCAACACCGACGCCTGAGGCATGTCGAGCAGCGAACCGTCGCGGTCGTGGTGGACTCGTCGAACGACCTGCCCGACGCCATGCTCGACCGGCATCGGATCGCGGTGGTGCCACTGCAAATCATGTTTGGCGACGAGACATTCCGCGACCGGATCGATCTCAAGCCGGACGAGTTCTACCGTCGCCTCCGCGCGGCCAAGGAACTTCCGACCACGTCACAACCCGCACCGGCGGAGTTCGTGCGCGCGTTCAGGGCTGCCCGTGAGGAAGCGGAAGAAGTGGTGGGCATCTTCGTCGCTGGCGCGCTGTCCGGCACGCTCGCGTCGGCGCAGGCAGCCGTTGCCGCCGCCGGGATCGAGCGGGTGCACATCGTCGACTCGCGGTCCGCGTCGCTGGGGTTGGGCTTGCTCGCCCTCAGGGCCGCCGAGCTTGCCGAAGCAGGCTGGCACGCAGGGGCGATCGCGACAGAGTTGACACGCATCCGAAGCCAGTCGGGAGGTTTCCTGACCGTGGACCGATTCGAGAACCTGATCCGTTCGGGTCGCGTTTCGAAGGGCAGGGCGTGGCTCGGCGGATTACTCGACATCAAGCCCATCCTGGAGATCGATACGACCGGACGCCTTCAGCCAATCGACAAGGTCAGGGGCCGCAACCAGGTCATTACCCGGGTCCTCGAGCACCTCGACGCGGCGCTCACCCCGCGGCCATCCACCATGCGGTTTGGCATCGTACACGCTGAGGCGCCAGAGATGGCCGAGCGTCTCCGCACCGCACTGACGGCGGCGTATCGACCGAAGGACGTGATCGTCGGACCGGTAACGGGCGTACTTGGCACGCATGTCGGGCTGGGCGCGTGGGCGGTGTTCTATCAGGTGGAGGACGCCGGGGCGGCGACGGGTGGCTGAAGCGCAGCGGATATTCAGCGCGTCACCTGCGGTGCCCCGCAAGGCAAGCTTGCCGACGCCGGTGCGCCAGGTGCTCGACGCGATCGAGAACCGCAAGGGCGACAAGCACGTCGTACTCGACCTGCGAGGACTGACGGACGCGACCGATTACTTCGTCATCGCCTCTGGCACATCGGATGCCCACGTGCGCGGGATTGCCGATGGCGTGATGCGCGCGATGCACGACGCCGGTTGCCCGGCCGATCATGTCGAAGGCCTCACGAGCGGCCGGTGGGTGCTGCTCGACTTCGTGGATTTCGTGGTTCACCTGTTCCACCCGGAGACCCGAGCCTTCTACCAGCTCGAGCGCCTCTGGCAGGACGCTCCGGCACTTCGTCCCGGGGCCTGATGTTTCCCGCTCGTGAGGTTTCGCCAATGCGTCGCCTGGGACTTCTGCTGACGGTCATCGTGCTTACGGCTGTACCGCGCGCCGTGATGGCCCAGTACTTCGGCCAGAACAAGGTCCAGTACACCAAGTTCGATTTCCACGTCCTCGAAACCGAACATTTCGACGTGTACTACTACGACGGCGAGCGCCCGGCGGCCCTCGACGTTGCCCGCATGGCCGAGCGCTCGTACGGCAGGCTGTCACGCGTGCTGCGGCACCAGTTCCGCGAGCGGAAGCCGATCATTCTCTACGCGTCGCACTCCGACTTTCAGCAGACCAACACCACGCCCGGCGAAGTGGGCGAGGGCACGGGCGGATTCACCGACTTCCTGAAGCACCGCAACGTGATCCCGCTGACCGGATCGTACCACCACATCGAACACGTGTTGACGCACGAGATGGTGCACCAGTTCCAGTATGACATCTGGTCGGGCGGACGCGCCGGTGCCGGCATCCAGACGCTGATCGCGGTCAACCCACCGCTCTGGTTCGTCGAGGGCATGGCGGAATACCTCTCGCTCGGCCGGATCGATGCGAACACCGCGATGTGGCTGCGCGATGCGTCCGCCGAAGGCAAGCTGCCGACGATCGACCAGCTTGAAAACGACCGGCGCATCTTTCCGTATCGCTTTGGGCAGGCCATTGTCACCTACATCGGTGCGCGCTGGGGCGACGAAGCGATCGGTGCGATTCTCTCGGCGTCGCGTGCCGGTTCGCTCGAGGCCGCCTTCCGGCGCGTGATCGGACTCAACTTCGAGCAGCTCGGCGACCAGTGGCGTGACGCGGTCCAGAAGCAGTACCTCCCCGAGCTGGCCACCCGGGTCAAGGCACGGGCGGTGTCGCAGGAGCTGCTGACCAAGGAGCGCAGCGACGGCACGCTGCACCTCGCGCCAGCGCTGTCGCCCGATGGATCGCGGGTCGCCTACTTCTCCGAGAAGGACTTCTACTTCGTCGACCTCTGGCTCGCCGACGGGCAAACCGGCAAGCCGATACGCCGCCTGCTCGAGTCGACGTGGAGCTCGAACTACGAGACGTTCCGCTTCATCAACTCCGCCGCGGCATGGTCACCCGATGGCAAGTACCTGGCGTTTGCCGCCAAGCGCGGACCACGCGACGACATCGTCATCCTCGATGTCGCCCGGAACAAGGAAGTCGCCCGGCTCGCGGTGGATCTCAACGGCGTCACCACGCCGTCGTGGAGCCCCGATGGCAACCGACTGGTGTTCACCGGCTACGACGGCGGCCTTTCCGATCTCTTCATCATCGATCGGGACGGCAAGAACTTGACGCGCCTCACCAACGACAAGTACGCCGACCTGCACCCGGTATGGTCGCCCGACAGCAAGACGATCGCGTTCACGACCGATCGCGGACCCGGCACGGACTTCGAAGTGCTGCGGATCGGCAACCTGCGCCTCGCGATGCTGCATCTCGATGGTGGCCGGATCGAACTGATGCAAGGCATGGACATCGGGACGAACGTCAATCCACAGTGGGCACCAGACGGTCGCTCCCTTGCCTTCGTGTCGGATCGGACCGGTGTCAGCAACATCTTTCTGTACGAACTCGCCGACGGCGAATCATATCAGATCACCGACTTCTACACCGGTGCCCAGGGCATCACACCCCTCTCGCCGATCCTGTCGTGGGCGCAGCAGGCCGATCGACTCGCGTTCGTGTACTACGAGAACACCGAATACGACGTGTACACGCTGGCGAACCCGCGCACGCTGAAGCGACGCCCGTGGCGTCCGTCGGACCCGGCCGTGGCCGCGGCGCCGGTGCCGCGCGACACCGCCGGCGCGCCCGGCGCGCCCGACGGCGGCAGTGCGCTCTATCGCTCAGCGCAGGGGTTGCGGCCCGCCGATTCGGTCCTGCCACTCCCCGATTCGTTGCGCCCACCACCGCCGGTGTCGATCGCTCGTCTGCTCGACTCGGTCACCCTGGCGCTGCCCGACACGTCGACCTTTACCGAACGCAAGTACAAGGTCGGGTTTTCACCAGATTATGTCGCGCGACCGAGCATCGGCTACGCGCGCGACAATTTTGGACGCGGCTTCTTTGGCGGCACCACGATCTCGCTCTCCGACATGCTCGGCGACCGGCAACTCGTGTTCAGCGGATACATCAACGGCCGCATCAACGAGGCGCAGGTGCTCGCGGCCTACGCCAACCTGTCGCGCCGACTCAACTGGGCAATCGGCCTGCAGCAGGATCCATATTTCCAGTACCTGAGCAGCCAAGTCACCGCGGGACCGTCGCCCGGTGAAAACACCTTCGTCACCAACATTCGTCGGATCATCCTGCGCTCGGCATTCGGGCAGGCCGCGTATCCGCTTTCCCGCTTCCAGCGGATCGAAGTTGGCGTGCGCGCCACCAATGTCAGCGACGCCATCCTCAGCATCAATGAGCCGTTCGACCCAATCAGCGGCCTGATCACGCAGGAGCCGACGCTGACGCAGCGGTCGCTCGGCAACGACAATTACCTCCAACCGTCGCTGGCGCTGGTCTACGACAACTCGCTCGGCGGTTACGTCGGCCCGTTCCTCGGACGCCGGTCGCGTTTTGAAATCGCTCCTACATTCGGTGGCTGGAACTACATGCAGTACACCGCTGACATGCGACGGTACGACAAGGTCATCGGGCCGTTCATCTTCGCCACGCGCGGGTTGTTCTTCGGCCGCACCGGGCAGGACGCCGATCGGTTCACCCTGTACCTCGGTGTTCCGGACCTGCTGCGCGGGTACACCTCGGGCTCGTTCCGTCGCAATGAATGCCTCAACAGCAGTACCGATCCGAATACGGTCACCGGATGCGCCGCGCTCGACCAGCTCGTTGGCACATCGCTCGCCGTGGTCAACGCCGAGCTCCGGTTCCCGTTGCTCAACGCCTCGCTCGGTTTCCTGCCGATCGGATTTCCGCCGATCGAGGGCGCGTTCTTTTACGATGTCGGCGTCGCATGGGATGCGAATAGCAAGGTCGAGTTCCGCAATCGGCGTGCGGGTGAATCGCCGATTACCGTTCGCACACCGCTGCGTTCGCTCGGCTTTTCGATCCGTGCCAATCTCCTCGGCATTGTGATCCTGCGGTTCGACTACACCAAGCCGCAGTCGCGGCCGGGAACGGACGCGTTCTGGACTATTTCACTCGGACCGACGTTCTGAACCGCATGCCGCTTCGTCGCGTCCTCGCGCTGGCGGCCACGCTCGTCGTCACGAGTTGCGGTGGCGATGCTCCGGCAACGGCGCGTCGCCTGCCGCCGGGCCTGCCCGCCGAGGGCTCGTTGCTCCGCCTCCCCGGAGCGGGTGGCAGGGCGACGCTGCTGCGTGGCGACTCGCTGACACCGCTCGATTGGGCGATCGACGACGACATTCCCGCCATCGCACGTGGTCTCGGCACCGACCTCGAAGCGCGGATCGTGTACGCGGTAGACGCCAAGGGTCGACTGATCGGGATCGACCTGCTGGCGCGCCGCGTTCGGGTGCATCTCGCGGCGGCGAGGCAGTTGAGCGCAACGCCCGACGGCGTGATCCTTGGGCTCGACTCCGCCGGTCACGCGCTCCGCTTTGCCGCGCGCTCCCTCACCACCTATCGCGCGTCGCTCGAGCCCGGACCGACCGCTTTGCTGCAAGCACCAGGTGCGAAGGTGATCGCCGCCAATGCACGCGTCGGCGTGTTGCAGGTCCTGAGCGAAGACGGTGAGGCCCAACGGATCGACGCGCCCAGCGGACGCGTCACCAGCACGTGGTACGGCGACGTTGTTGCTGTGACGACCGACTCGGGCGTCATGCTCATCGATCCCAACGGCAGGCCCGAACCGCGCTTCGTCGAGCTCGACGGCAATCCGACGCTGGCAACGTTCTCGCCATCGGGTCATCGCCTGTATGTGGCGCGCAAGACTGGTGACCTCGTGATTGTCGATCCCGGCGTCGCCGACGGACGTTTTCGCGGCGACAAGCTCGGCACGTTGTCCCTCCCTGCTGAACCGAGCGCGCTGAGGATCGACCCGTCGGGACGGTGGCTGCTGGCGAAGCCCGCGAGAGGCGATTCGGTCTGGCTGGTTGATCTGGTGCGACGGGAGCGAACGGCGACGTTGCGCACACGGTGGGCCGACGATCTGCCGCTGGTGAGCGGCGGGCGCACCCTGGTCAGCCGCGATGGCCCCGACGTGGTCGCGTGGGACATCGCCGGGCTCGCGCCAGTCGAACGGTCGCGCCTCGCTGGTGCCGCCGGCGACGTGTTCATGGTGGTGCCATGGGCGCCGCGCGCTGCGGCACCGCCAGAGCAGGTCGCAATCGAGACGTCCCCGGTCGGGGATGACTCCGCCGCAACCGTCGCAGACTCAGTGGCCGCGCCCGCGACCGACTCGGCATTGGCCGTACCACAAGTCGAGTTGCCCCCGGTTGCGCCCGCCCCCTCCCCTTCCGGATCCGTGGCGATCTACATCCAGGTCTCGTCGTCACAGAACGTCGAGTGGGCACGTGCGTTCGCCGACCAGTTGCGGCAGGGCGGGTTCCCGTCTCGGGTGCTCGAACCCACGACGCCCGAAGACGGCTTTCGCGTGGTCGTTGGTCCCTATTCCACCCGTGAAGAGGCCGACGCCGCCGGACGCCGCCTTGGCCGCCCCTATTTCATCCTCACGCCGGGGGCCGGCGGCACCTGACCCGCGCCGCAGCACCGAACCAACCCCGGACCCCGTACATCGGCGACGTCACCGGCGTTCGGCGCCCGCGCACGGGGTCCAGCTATCTTTCGGCATTCCGATGAGCGCCGCTCCCGCTGGGAGGGGTGTCCGTCGCTGGCGCCGAACCCCAGACCGATCATCCGATGAAGCTCACCAAGCTGGAACTCTCCGGCTTCAAGTCGTTTGCAGACACCGTCACGCTCACCTTCGAGCAGGGCGTGACCGCGATCGTCGGTCCCAACGGGTGTGGCAAGTCCAACGTCTCCGACGCGGTGCGCTGGGTGCTCGGTGAGCAATCGGCGCGCCTGTTGCGCGGCGGCAAGATGGAGGACGTGATTTTTCAGGGCGCGGCCACCCGTCGCCCGGTCAACGTGTGCGAGGTGTCGCTCTACTTCGACAACAGTGACGGCATGCTGCCGACGCCGTACACCGAAGTGGTTGTCACTCGGCGCCTTTCCCGTTCAGGCAACAGCGAGTACCTGCTGAACAATCAGTCAGTGCGGCTGCGTGACATCCAGGACCTGTTGCGCGGTACCGGCCTCGGTAGTGACGCCGGCGTCGTCATCGAAGCAAGGATGATCGACCTGCTGCTCTCCGATCGCGCCGACGAACGTCGGTCGCTGTTCGAAGAGGCAGCCGGTGTCGGGCTGTATCGCGATCGCCGTCACACCACGGCACGTCGTCTCGAGGAAACGGCCGGCGACCTGCAGCGACTCGAAGACCTGATCGCAGAAGTGCAGTCCCAGGTCCGCTCGCTCGCACGCCAGAAAGGAAAGTCCGAGCGGCACACGGCACTCACCGAGGAAAAGTTTGCGGTCACGCTCACGCTGGCGCGACGCAAGCTCGATCAACTTGCCGACGATGCCGAAACCTTCGAGCGACGTCACGCCGAGCTGACCGAGGCCCTGCCGCAGGCGCGCGAGCGCCTCACGCATGCGAATACCGTGCGGGAGGCAGCGGCGCAGGCTCGTCACGCTGCCGAACGTCACCGCAGCATGGTGGTTGAAGACCTCGGGATTACGCGCGTGGCGCTCGGCAAACTCGAGGGCGATCTCGCCGTGACCTCGGAGCGGATTACCAACGCGGCGCAACGCCGTGAGCGCGCTGCGCTGGAGCGCAGTGACCTCGAAGTGCGCTTGCAACAGGCGCGCCTCGAACGTGAAGCGGCCACCGATGAGCGCACAGCGGCAGACGCGGAGCATGGCCGCATCCAGGGCGAGCTCAGCGGTCGCACCGAGCACGAGCAAGCCGTCCGCGGGCGGCTCGCCGGGCAGCGCGACCTGGTCCGTGGCATGGAACAGGAACTCCAGCAGCAGGCGCAGCAACTCCGGTCGCTCGAAGGCGAACGGACTGCACTCGAAGGTGAGCTCGCCTCGTTGCGCGATCGCCTGGCGCAGGAACAGTCGCATTGCGAGGCACTCGACCAGGATCGCGTCGCCACCGGCGAACGCCGCACCGAGGCGAGTGCCATCGCCGATCGACACGGTGACGACTTCCGTCACGGCGCCGCTGCGGCTGAACGCGCTCGGCTGCTGGTACGCGAAACCCGCGACCGCGAGGCGCGCGAACTGGTTGAACGCCGCACCGCCGAGGACGACCTCGCCCGCCAGAGCGCCCGACGCGCGGCACTCGAAGCCCTCGAGCGCGATCGCGTCGGACTGGCGCCTGCTGCCGCGGCATTGCTCGCCGAGAAGGCACGTTTCGGCGATGCCGTGGTCGGACCCCTCGCCGATGGGATCAGCACCGATGGTGACTCGGCCGAACTCGCGGAGCAACTGCTCGGCGACTTCGTCCACGCCGTGCTGGTGCGCGACCGCGCTGCGGTGGCCGAGATCCAGGCGTGGCACCGGTCGGAGCAGCCCGGCACGTTGATCCTGCTCCCGCTCGAGCCCGGCCCCGCGACCACCGGCGGTACGGTCGATCGTCGCCTGAGCGTCGACATCATCGCGGCACCGTGGGTCGCCGCACTGACTGGCGGGTCGGAAGTCCTCGATGCTGATGGGCATGCGCTTCGCCGTCCCAACGGCGCGGTGTTTCTCACCGGGCCCGCCGCCGCCACTGGCCCGATCCGGCGCCGCGCCGAATTGCAGTCGCTGGCGCAAGATCTCGTCGCCACGACCGCCGCGCTCGCGATCGCCGCGCATCGCACCACCGCAACCGCAGCCGAGCTCGTGGCGCTCGAGCACGACGCGGCCGAAACCCTCCAGGCCTCGGAACGACTGCGCGATGCTGATCGTCAAGCAGCGGCGGTGCGCGACGACCTCGCCCGACGTGTGACCAATCTCGATCGCGAACTTGGTGAAGCGAGGGCACAGCTCGAACGGCTCGGCGAACGGCTGACGCGCGCTGACCAGCGGCGCACCGCCATCGAGTCCGCGGCCGTCGAAGGGACGCAGGCGCGGACGCGACTCGAGGAGACACTGGTCGCCGCCCGGGCGCAGCTCGTCGATCTCGAGGCCGACCAGGAAACCGCGCGTGACGATCGTTCGCAGTGGCAGGTGCAGGAAGCACATGTCGCGGCACGTCTGCGAGGTGCCAACGACGCCATGGCGCGAGCAGCGCAGGTCATTGCCGACGCCCAGGCGTCGGGACGCGCCCGCACCGACGAGATCGCAACGCTCGATGCCGACCAGGTCGAGCTCGAGGCGCAGCGCGTGCAATGGCAGGACGGTCGCGACGAGCGTGCGACACAACTCGTGGCACTCGAAACGGCAGCGGGTGAAGCCGAAGGGGCCTTGCAGGCCGCCGATACCCGGTTGGCCAGCACCGAGGCGGATCTTGCCGCTGCGCGCGACGCCGTCGAGTCGATGAGCGAGGAGCATCATCGGCTCGAGCTCGGTGTCGCCGAGGCAACGGCGATGCGCAGCCGGATCGTAGAACGCGTCGAAACCGAGTGGAAGCGTCCCTTCGAGGAACTCCTCGATGCGGCGCCGCCGCTCGACCTTGACCTCGAGACACTTGAATCGGAAGCCGCCCGGATTGTCGGGGCACTCGAGGCCATTGGTCCGGTCAACGCCC
>JANMSC010000428.1:0-2809 GCA_031388885.1 Gemmatimonadales bacterium
GCCTGACACTCGCCGAGGTGTTCCGGGTGCTCGACACCGCGAGCCCGCGCCTCGACGCCGCGCGGCAGATGGCGCGTGCGGCCGACGCCCGCATCAAGCCAGTGAGCACGCTGCCGGATCCGCAATTGCAGTTCGGACTGATGAACCGGAATCTTCCCGGGTTCGGGCTTCAAGACCCGCTCGGAATGAACCAGGTGCAGATCATGCAAATGGTTCCGATCGCCGGTCAGCTCGGCCTTGCGGCACGCCGAGCGGAAGCCCAGGCGGGCTCCGCGCGAGCGCGCGCCGCTGAAGTCGGCTGGGAACTGCGCGCGCGCGCCGCGATGTCGTTTTACGAGATCTATCAACTCGACCGCACCATCGAAGTCAGTCTGGCAACGCAGGTCCTGCTTCGCGACATCGCCACCACTGCACGGACCATGTACTCAGTGGGTCAGGGACGACAGGCGGACGTCCTGCGCGCGCAGGTCGAGATCGATCGGATGAGCGAGGAGATCGCGCGCATGCAGTCGATGCGCGACGCGGCAGCAGCTCGGCTCAACGCACTGCTCGACCGGCCGGCCGACGCCGCTGTGCCAACGCCGGTGCTCCCTCGGTTTCCGCGCACGCTGGCGCCTGCCGATTCGCTCGAACGCCTCGCGCTCACCGGACGGCCAATGCTCGCCGCGGGTGAGTCGGAGGTTGCGGCCGCGGTGGCCGCCGAACAGCGGGCCCGCCGTGAGATATGGCCAGACCTGCAATTCGGTGCCATTTACGGCCAACGTCCGATGGCCGGGGGCACCGATCGGATGGTGAGCCTGATGCTCGGGTTCTCCGTGCCCATCTGGGCCGGACGCCGTCAGTTCGAGATGCGCCGCGAGACCGAAGCGATGCGGCTCGGCGCGGAAGCCGAACTCCGGGCGATGCGGGCGGAGACCCGTGGGCGCCTCGGAGAGCTCATTGCGGCGGTGCGGCGCACGCGCAACCTGCGCGAGCTCTACGCGGCAACCATCCTGCCGCAGGCCGAGGCCATGGTCGGCTCCACGCTCACGGCCTATCAAGCGGGGGAGGTGGATCTGCCGATGTTGCTCGATGCCCGGATGACCGTCAACCGCTACCGTCAGCAGATCTTCCAGCTCGACGCTGAAGAGGGCGCCGCGCTCGCTGAGCTCGAGATGCTCCTCGGCCAATCGCTGTTCGATCCATCGCTCGCCGAACAAGGTCCACCGCGCGGAGCCGCACGATGACAATTCCTGACGACAACGCGACTTCAGGCGCTGACGCTTCTCCGTTCGGGCCGCAGCGTCGAAGCCGGCTCGGTCGTCTCCCAGCCCTTCTGGTCTTCGCCGTTGTGCTGATCGCGGCCGTCGTCGCGGTGCGGCTGGGCGGTCGCCGTGAAGAACCCCAAGCCCCGGCCGGCGACCTCAAGCCCGCCGCGTCACCCGCCGCCGACAGCGCCATGCCGGTCACCCTGTCGGACGAACAATCCCGACGCATTGGCGTCACGTACGCACCGGTCAGTTGGGGACCGCTCGGGCGGGTGGTGCGCACCGTTGCGGTGGTGAGCTACGACGAGACCCGCGTCAAGCTGGTAACGGCCCGGGTAGACGGATGGGTCGAGCGCCTCTACCTCGAGTTCACCGGCCAATCGGTTCGGGTCGGCGATCCGATCTTCAGTCTCTATTCTCCGATGCTCGTCTCCGCCCAGCAGGAGCTACTCCTCGCCAAGCGACTTCGCGCCAGCGTAGCGGGAGGCTCGCCGGATGCGATTCGCGGGGCAGAGGAGTTGCTGGAATCGGCGCGGCGGCGGCTGCTCTACTGGGAGGTGCCGACGGCGGACGTGGCGCAGATCGAATCGAGCGGCGTAATTCGCAAGGCGCTGACTTTCCGGTCACCGGTGCAGGGCGTCGTGATCGAGAAATCGGTGCTTGGCGGCCAACGGATCATGGCCGGTGAGTCGGTGTTCCGCATCGCCGACCTGAGCACCGTGTGGCTGGAAGGCGAGATTTTCGAGCGAGATCTTGCTTCGGTCAGCCTCGGTGTGCCGGTGACGGCGGAGTTTCCCGCCCTTCCCGGTGCACCGCGGACCGGCCGAATCGCCTACATCTATCCCACGCTCAATCTGGACACGCGGACCGTGCGGGTGCGAGTCGAACTCACCAACCCGCGTCGGACGCTCAAGCCGGGCATGTATGCCACGTTCAGTTTCGAAGCGGCCTCCGAGCCAGTTCTGAGCGTTCCACGATCGGCCATCCTTTCCACAGGCAAGCGCGACCTGGTCTTTGTGCGTCTGCCGACGGGCGCGCTGGTCGCGCGCGACGTGACGCTCGGTGTCGCAACTGACGAACGAGTCGCCATCCTGTCGGGCCTGACGACAGCCGATACGGTCGTGGCATCAGCCACGTTTCTGGTGGACGCCGAGTCCAACCTCAGCACGCTCGTAGACGGGATGGGCAACATGCCTGGCATGGCGACCTCGCCGCCTGCGCGTGCCTCACCGGTTCAGAAGACTCCGGTCATCAACCCGCCGGCGACGCGGCCGCCGAAGGACACAATGAAGATGCCGGAATAAACGGCCATGCTCAAACGGATCATCGACTGGTCGATTGATAACCGGCTCATTGTCTTCCTGTTCACCCTCGCCGCCATCGCGGCCGGGGCGTGGGCGGTCAGCCGCACGCCGCTCGAGGCGTTGCCGGACTTGAGCGACGTGCAGGTGATCGTGCAGGCGGAATACAACGATCAGGCTCCCCGGATTGTGGAAGATCAGGTCACCTACCCGATCGCCGCAGAGATGCTCAAGGTGCCCGGCTCCCGCACTGTCCGTGGC
>JANMSC010000435.1:0-2979 GCA_031388885.1 Gemmatimonadales bacterium
CAGCCAACTGGCTAACGGCGGTGGGAAGCATATGAGAAACAACGACAAAGGCCATACCTGTATCAGACGGCAGGGAATCCAAGAGCGCCTTATAGGCGTTAAGACCTCCAGCTGAGCCGCCAATGCCTGGCGGAATCGATCGTCGGTCCGCCGCTGGAGCAATTGTTTGAGGAAAGCGGCGGTGGAAGTTCATAACGTCAACATATCGGGCCGTCGGTAGTGGACGGCATATACATACGTCTACTTCATTGCGGTGAAAGGACATGGATCAAACGCGGTACCATCACGGAGGACTCAGGGTCGCGCTGATCGACGCGACCCGCCGACTCCTCCTCGACCGAGATCCGGAGGCACTCTCGCTTCGTCAGGCGGCCCGCGAAGTGGGCGTCAGTGCCAACGCGCCGTACCGCCACTTTGCCGATAAAGATGCCCTCCTGGCTTCGGTTGCGGCGGAGGGGTTCAAGACGCTGACCGAGGCGTTTCGTGCGACGAACGGCGAGGGTGCTGGTCGGAAGCGGCTCGAAGCGATTGGCGAGGCGTATAACGAGTTCGCCACGACGGAACCCGGCTTGGTCCGAGTCATGTTTGGACCACGCTTGCGGGCGGCGGCGCGACACCCCGGCCTGGATGTGGCGGAACGGGAAGCATTTGCCGAGCTGGTGCGCGCGGTCGAAGAGTCAGGAAACGGCGGCTCAGCCGAGGAGGCGATTCGCGAAGCGGTGGGCATCTGGTCGGTCATCCACGGTTTTGCCACACTACGGGCCGATGGTGCGTTCGGATTTCTCGATCGATGGATGCTGCCGACACCCAGCGATCTGGTGCGCTACTTCAGGCGAGGTTCGAGCTAACCGCGACGGCGACGAACAGTCGCCGCACGCCGTCAACTGAACCAGAGTCGGACCGCCACCACCGCAAGGAGCACGGCGAACGCGCGCCGGAGCTGCATGTCGGTGAGGTGCTGCACGAGATGGGCACCAATGAACACTCCGACAATCAACCCGAGTGCAATCCACATCGACGCTCGTAAATCGAGGTCACCGTTGCGGTAGTACACCCAAGCGCCAAATGCGCCAACCGGAAGCAGCATGGCGCCGAGTGACGTGCCAGTGGCCTTCTGCGCCGGAAACTTTGCTATCAGCGTGAGGGCGGGAACGATCACGATGCCGCCGCCAAGGCCGAAGATGCCGGAAAGCACTCCAGCACCGAGTCCGATCGTGATGAAAAGAAGTGTCACGTGTCGTCCGGGTTGGCTGGGAAGCTCGCGGGGTGAAGACTACGCAAGCTAACCCAACGGCCGAACGGCGCGCTCGCGCTCGAGCGCGGTCGAATCGTCACGGATTTCCTGGCCCAACGCGCCACACCCCGCCGCCACTCGTGAGAATGTACAACTCGCCCGCCGCGTCCTCGCCGAACGACGGCACATTGCCGCCCGGCTTCAACGCGGGCCATTCGCGAGGTTCGCGGACCTGTCCGCCGACCAGGCGGAACGACCTCACCCACCCGCTGCAGAAATCGGCATAGAAATAGGTGCCGCGAAGTGCCGAAATCGCGGCGCCCCGATACACATAGCCACCGGTGACTGAGCATCCTTCGGTGTGGTTGTACTCCAGCACGGGCATCACCACCGTTGCCGACAGGAGGGCGCTTGCGGTACACGCCGCCGGGGCGCCGAAACAGCGGGTCCCTTCGTAGATGGCCCAACCGTAGTTGGCGCCGCGGCCACTACCGGCGGTCGCTTGCGCAACATTGATCTCTTCCCGCTCGTTCTGACCCACGTCGCCAATGTACAAGTCCCCATTGGCGCGGTCGAACGCGAATCGCCACGGATTGCGCAGCCCGGAATCCCAGAGTTCCGCTCGTGCGCCCGCCCGCCCTGCAAACGGATTGTCAGCCGGCACACGCATCGTGCCGTCATCCCGGATGTCGATCCGCAGCAACGAACCGAGCAGGTCGCCAAGGTCCTGCCCGTTGCCGAGCGGGTCACCGCTGGATCCGCCGTCGCCCGACGCGACGTAGAGCATCCCATCGGGACCGAACGCGACATGACCGCCGTTGTGATTCGAGAACGGTTGGGCGATCGCGACGACGATCTGTTCGCTGGCGGGATCCGCAACATCCGGGTTCGCCGTCACCCGATAGGTCGCGACGCGGGTGTCGCCGCCGGTCTCGGTGTAATTGATGACGAAGACGCCGTTCGTGGCGTAGCGCGGGTGGAACGCGAGGCCGAGCAGGCCCTGCTCGCTGCCCGCAGACACTTTGGCCGATACGTCGAGGTACGGCGGCACGACGACCTGACCGTCGGCGATGATCCTGATTCGCCCGCCCTTCTCAACCACGAAGAGGCGGGGATCACCGGGCGGGCTCGTGAGGTACAAAGGGAACGACAGCCCGGTGACCACCGGTTGCAGCGCGAGCGATATCGCGGGCGGCGGCGGCGGCGGCGGGGGCGGGGGAGGGGGCAGAGTGCCGCCGTCCGCTGGGATGGCGCTGCAACCAGTCAGACCAACCAGAAGGGCAGCGGTGACGGTCGTCAATCGCATAACGGAGCCGGGTCGAGCTGGCGGCGGCACTCGAGCACCGTCAACCACACCGTCCCCACCCACAGGCGACGCATGTGACACAACCGGAAGCGGCGGCCACCGGTGCGGAGCATTCGGGACAGTTGGCGGAGAATGGTGGACTGCCAATCTTCTCGAGAACGGGCACGATCGCGTCGCGAAGCGGGGTCATGCGGTACGACCGCTCACTCGGCACGGTGTGGCGTCGGGGGCTGGCGGTCTCGCACACGACACCGGCGCGGGTCGTGTCGACCAGGGGAAGCGAGACGAACATGGTGGGCTCCTTGCGGGGTGCGTTCGGTCAACATACCGAACATACACCGAAAATACTGATCCCGTCAACTGGGGAGTTACGACGAGGCGTTCGCGTCTTGGTTAGCCGCACGATCGCTTGTCGCCGAGCCCGGTCTTGAGCCGCGAG
>JANMSC010000475.1:0-3985 GCA_031388885.1 Gemmatimonadales bacterium
CGAGCGCCAGGTGTGACCGAGCCCAATGCCGCCGACGTCGAACGCATTGGCGAGGTCCGACCAGTCCCGTCGATAGATCGTACTCTCAATTGTCAGGTTGAAATCGCCGACCACGATCATCGGCGTGATCGTGTCGTGTCCAATCCACCCCCTCGCAGCAGCCGATTCATTTCGTCGAACGCTGGTCTGGCTGTCGATCGCGGCGGCCGAGCGAAGCAATGATCGTAGGGCGAAAAACTGCGACAGCGCGTCCCGCGCAGTTTCGAGATGTACCACCGCGATGGTGACCGGACCCGCACCGCCGACATCGACCACCAGACGAGCTGCTGAGTCGTTGCCGTCCGGTCGCCAGTGTCCGAGCCGGGGGTGCGGCAACCAGCTGATGATTGGCCATCGGGAGTAGACGCAGATCTCGCCTTGCGCGCGCATCGACCAGCCGATCGGTGCGACCGGGGGATCTCGAGGTGGACACTCCACCAACGCAGCGACATCGACCTTCATTTCGTCGAGTGCTCGAGTCAAACGGGTGGCAATGGCCCCGTCTCGTGCAACATTGTACGTGAGCACGCGCAGCGGGAGTCCGTCGGCACTGAGGATTCGTTGAATCCCTGACCGAAACCCGAGCACCCCATAGCCGAGCACGACCAGCGCCGCAGCAACTGGCGCGACGGCCTTGCGAGGGCGCGTTACGACCAATGGCGCCGCGAACACGAGCGCGATCGCCCACGGCCAGCGCGGACCAAAGAGAAACGGCAGCACCGGCCACCACGCATCGCCGCCAGCGCGAAGCAGGACCGTGACGGCGACGAACACGACTGCAGGACACCACGCCAGGAGCTCGATACCGCGGTGGGCAGGCCGTTTCAACGGATCCATCGCAGCATGCCCCAGCGAACGATTCCTGCCCAGAACCCGGCGCCCCACGAGACGTGAATGATCGCGAACGCAATGGGAAGCACTGGTAGGTGCGTCCAGCTCGAACGCGCGGCCACGACGAGACTCGCGCCGACGTTGGCCGTGGCGTATAGGCCGAGATGAAGCGCGCCGATCGCGCCAAACCGCGCAACAAGGAGCGGCGCCAGCAGCACGGAGAGCACGAATGCGGGCGCGACAAGCTGGCGCCACCGCAACGAGCCGGGGTGATCGACCAGAGTTCGCACTTTCCAGAAGCCGTAGCGCCCGTACTGACTCGCGAGCTTCGGCAGCGAGGCCCGCACAAAGTAGGTCGACTGAATTGTCGGCGAGAGGTAGATCTGTCCACCCGCCTTGCGCAGCCGTACGTTCATCTCGTAGTCCTCGTTGACCGCGAGATCGGTACGCATGCCGCCCAGCTGGCGAAGGGTGTCGGTCCGCCACGCGCCGAGATAGACGGTATCAACCCATCCTGGGCGGGTCGCGTGGCGATAGCTGGCGTCGCCTGCCGCGAAAGGCGAGGATACCGCAGCCGCGATGGCGCCGCTCACTGCGTCAGTGCCAGCGGCACGCTGGACCCCGCCGACGTTTGCCGCCCCCGTCGCCTCGAGCAGTCGCACGCATTCGGCGATGTAGTTGGGAGCGTAAGTCGAGTGGGCGTCCATCCGCACCAGATAGGTACCGCGCGCTTCCGCGAGGCCGCGATTGAACGCCCCGGCCTGGAGCCGGTCGGGATTGGAGATCAGTCGGACTCGCGGATCGCGGGCCGCAACGTCGCCAACGATCCGGGCGGAACTGTCCTGGCTGTCGCCATCGAGTACGAGACACTCCATCTGGCCGTGAGGCAGGACATTTGCAAGGACAGACTCGAGGCATGCACCGATCCGCGCTGCTTCATTGCGCATCGCGATGACCACGGTCACAAGGGTGGACGAGTCAGGTTCAGCAATCACAGGTGTGCATTCGACCTGCCGGGTGGGCGGCGCATGGGCCGCGGAGAATGGATGGGTCCGTACGCCGGGGGCGGTATGAAAGTCACTTACCTGTACAATATCGAGGGTTGGGCAATCCACGACGTCGGAAAGTGGGTGCAGACAACGCTCGCCCCGCGCGGGATCTCCGTTCACTGCCAGCTGTCCGCAGACTGGCACGCGAACCCCCAGCCGGCCGACGTCGTGCATATCGGGTATAGCGCAATGTATCGACCCTGGTTCGACTACCGCCGCTGGGCTGGTCGTGTGACCCTCACGATCCACGATCCGTGCGAAGTCTCGCACTTCGAGGATCGGGCGTCGTGGCAGCGATGGCCGTTGCGTTCGCTTCGGTTCGAACAGGTCGACGCGATCTCGGTGATTTCGGACGAACTCGCCGAGCTCTTTCACACCCGGTATGGTCGCGGCGTGATCCGCACCGCAACGTGGCCGAGTCGCGCCGACGCCATTCGGCTGACGGGGCAGCTCCGCTCGCCGGGGCGCGAAGTGCGCCTGTTTGCGAGCACCAACGCAGAAGCCCACTATGCGCCGCAGGACATGCTTGAGCGATTGCGACGGGTCCGCACGTACCTCTTCGATGAGCACGATCGCCTCGCTCCCCGGCAATTGCTCGGACTCGGCGTCAGGCGTCGACGAAAGAATATTCCGCTCCTTCGCGAGGTGGCCCAGTTCGCAGCCGCGATGTCGGGTGCGGAGGTCGACCTCACGGTTGGCCGATCGGCGCTCCGGACGCGCGACGCATATGAACGCGCCCTCGCGGGATGCACCGTCTATGCCTGCACCTCGACCATGGAGGGTGGGCCGCTGCCTGTCATGGAGGCCGTCCTCGCAGGTGCGGCGGTGTTGAGCACGCCGGTCGGTCAGGTGGCGGAGTGGGTCGAAGATGGTCGTAACGGCTGGATCTGCCGCGACCTGCGCGACTTCCGCCGCGCCCTCCACGAGTACGCCCGCAATCCGAACCAGCTCGTTGCCCACCAACGCGCCTCGATGGAGATCGCGGCAGCAAAGGCTCCGCCGAGCGCCGATGGCTGGTACCGGCTGGTCACCGGCGAGGGTTGAATCTGGCGCGGTAGTGCGGCAAGGAGCCGACCCGCTGGCCCAATGCCTGTGGATTCTGATAATGCTGTATATTTTTTACGCACTCGCCATCGTACGACAACTGTAAGTACATATAAACAAACACTTTAACTGCTCATTGCATGTGCCGTATTTTATGGCATGCTGCTTGAGTTAATGGGTCGTGTTGTCGATAGTCAATGACAGCCATTTTTCGCTGCTCAGAGCATACCCGGGGAAACCCGGGGTCGCAGAGCCACGGGACTACAGCGGCATCGCCGCCACGTTCGCCGAGCCGCCAGCGTCCCGACCGACACCTCGTGAGAGTGACGGCGGGTCGACCCTACGCCCGCCTGCCCGGGGTATCCGTGACGCTGCTGCACCGCTCTCTGACCATCGTGACGCTCCTCGTGGGCGTCTGCTCCGTCACCATGGCTGCCGCCCAATCAGGCAACCAGCGACCCCAACGCTTGCGCGACTCGGTCGCCCAGGTTCAAGGGCGCGTCATCATCACGCTGAAGTCGCAACGTGGTGGCGCCGCCGTGCGCCTTCCGGGCGAACCGCCGGTTACGCTGGGTGAACAGGCCGAGATCGCGGCACGGCTGCGCGACGACCTCGGGGTGAGCGCTCGCGCCCGCGCGCCGCGCGCCGCCGCCATGTTTGCGACGGTGAGCGATGCCCAACTGGCTGCACTGATGCAGGACCGGAACGTGGAGTTGGTCGAAGCCGATGTGCTCATGACCCTCGCGCGCGAGCCACTTGAGTCCCTTGGTGAAGTTTGGCGTCGGCGCAGCGCCGAGACCACGCCGTGGGGTATCACCAAGGTGGGCGCGCCCGCGGCATGGGCCGCAGGCAACACTGGCGTGGGCGCAAGAATCGGAATAATTGACTCCGGCATCGACAACAACCATCCCGATCTCACCATCGGTGGCGGCTACGACTTTACGACGGGCGATGGCAGCTCGGCGGCGTGGGACGATAACATCGGTGTCTGCAACGGCCACGGCACGCACATCGCTGGAACG
>JANMSC010000484.1:0-4337 GCA_031388885.1 Gemmatimonadales bacterium
ACCGAACGCGAATATTCCGCCGTGATGGCCCAGATGTGTGGGCGAGCACGTGTCATCCGCTCGATGGATGATGTAGAATAGCCGCGTGACGTGTCGCCGTTCGAACGTTGACGCCAACTCGAGCACCAGAAATTTGTGACGAATGCCGCAGTTCTGACCCCCACTCCGTCAACCAATCGGGAGCGCGCCCGCGGTCGGTTTGGCGAGACGTTGCTCGTCGCGAGCGCATTCGCCCTCGTGTCCGCTGCCTGGTATGCCGGTTCGTTCGGCGTGCGCTTCTGGCTCTTGGGCGACATTGTGAACGTGAGTCGCGACATTGCGTGGATGGCGCCGGTGTCGTCGATGGTGTTCTTCCTGGTCGTCGCGATACCGGCCGGCCTGCTGGCGGGCGTGCTTCGGCTTGACACGGCGCGTCGCCTCGCATTTGGCGGATTCGGTGGCATGGCCGTACTGGCCATCCTCATTCCGTACAGCCAGATCGCCCACTATGCAGCGATCGTTCTCTCGTTAGGCGCCGGTGTTGCGGCATCGCGACTGGCCGGTACGCAACCGCTCCCCTGCCTGCGCTGGGCGCGCGCCGCAGTCATCGGCCTGGCCGCCCTCTTCTCCCTCACGGCTGCGTCCATCGCCGTGCGTTCGCAGCTGGCGACGTCGCGGGCGTTGGCTGCACTCCCGCCGGCCGCACCAGGATCGCCTAACGTACTCTTGGTCGTGCTCGACGCCGCCCGCGCGTCGGCGCTGTCGGGTTACGGATCGCCGCGAAGAACGACCCCCCTGCTCGATTCGCTCGCCAAGGAGGGCGTGCTCTTCGAGCGGGCATTCGCGGTGGCGCCGTGGACCCTTCCATCGCACGAAAGCATGTTCACGGGGGAGTACCAGTTTGTAGGAGGGCGCTCCTCGTCATTCCTCAAGCGACCCATAAATGACGGTAAGCTGGTGCTGCCTGCACTGTTCAAGGCACGCGGCTACGAGACGGCGGCGTTCGTGGCAAACTTCCACTACACCGGCTGGGACGCCGAACTCGATCGCGGCTTCGTGCGCTATGTCGATTATCCGCGGAGTATGGAGCAGACCCTTCGCTCTTCGTCGTTCGGACAGACGCAGACGGCGCGTCGGATGTATCGCATGCCGTCGATCGGAGGAATAGCGCGCGCCCTGTCGCGTCCCGACCTACTCGTGAATCCCAAGCCGATCAACTCGATCAAGAAGGCGGGGGTGCTCACCGACGAGTTTTTGGCGTGGCACGAGGCACGTGAGCCGCGTCCCTTTTTTGTCTTCATGAACTTTTTCGACGTGCACGAACCCTACGAACCTCCACCCCCCTTCGACACCCTCTTTGCTCCCTTGCCGCACGACCGCCACTTGTACGATGGCGCGCTCGCCCACATCGACCACGAGCTCAATCGGCTGCTGCAAACACTGGCGCGACGCGGCGCACTGAACAATACGCTGCTCATCGTCACCTCCGATCACGGTGAGCTATTCGGCGAGCACGGACTCACCGGACATCACAGCAGCCTCTATCTCGACGTCTTGCATGTGCCCCTCATCCTGCGCTTTCCCCCGCGCGTTCCCGCCAATACCAGGGTAAACCAGTCGGTGTCGCTTCGCGATCTTGCCGCAACTATTCTCGACCTCACGCAGCATCCCGACAGCGCGCGGGTTCCGGGGATCTCACTGACTGTCCAGTGGCGCGACACGTCGGCGGCGAGGAGTCCGCTTTTCGCCGCAGTAGAGCGCGGGGTTCGAGTGGACTCCACCCTCCCCTTCGCCAAGGGCGATATGCTATCGATGCTCGACAACCATTGGCATTACATTCGCAACAACGGTACGGGGAAGGAGGAGCTCTACCGCTATCGCGATGACCCCGCAGAGATCACCAATCACATCGCGGTGCCGGCCGCAGATTCGATCGCCGCGCGCTTTCGTCGATCGGTCAAGGAGCTGATCGCCGCTGGCCCCGGGGCGCGGTCGAGATAATCACGCGAGGCCTCTCGGAGCGGCCGTAGCGGCGGGTTGATTCCTCCGCACCGCGCGCTGTCGTCACGACGTCAGCCGGTGTTCCCACTGCATCGGTTGTTGACCCGACCGCAACGGTCAGTGTCAGCTCCGCTTCTGTTCGCGCTCGGCGTGTCGGCCCCGGCGGTGATGGAAGGAGTCAATCTGCTGGCACCCAACTAGCCTGAAGTTCCCGTGCTGATTGTCTTCATTCGGCGAGCGAAGTGGAGGGTAGTCAACGGGTTAGCCGCGCGGGTCAGGGCCGGAATGTAGCCATGTAATCTACTTGCGTTTACAGTGTCTTGTGCATAGATTGCACCCATGCACATCGACGTCGTGCCGAATCGCGGGTCCACCCCCACCGTGCTGCTGCGGGAGTCCTTCCGCGAGGGCGCCAGGGTCTGCAAGCGCACCCTGGCCAATCTGTCCAGCCTCTCGGCCGCGCAGATCGCGGCGATCCGCGCGGCGCTGCGGGGGGAGGCCTGGCAGCCGGTGGCGCGCGTCTTCGAGATCACCGCTTCGCGCGCGCATGGCCACGTGCAGGCGGTGGCACGGGCGATGGATCGGCTGGGCATCGCGTCGCTGATCGCGTCCAGGCACTCGCGCGAACGCGATCTGGTGCTGGCGATGGTCGCCGCCCGCATCGTCGCGCCCCACACCAAGCTGGCGACCACGCGCTGGTGGCACACCACGACGCTGGCCGACGACTTCGGCGTGGCCGAGGCCACCGAAGATGATCTCTATGCCGCCATGGACTGGCTGCTCGTGCGCCAGGACCGGATCCAGCAGAAGCTGGCCGCGCGCCATCTCCGGGACGGGGGGCTCGTGCTCTACGATCTGTCCTCCAGCTACTTCGAAGGAACCACCTGTCCGCTCGCCAGGCGCGGCTACAGTCGTGACGGCAAACGCGGGACACTGCAGGTGAACTACGGCGTGATCACCGATGCGCGCGGCTGTCCGGTGGCGGTGCGGGTGCACGAGGGCAATGTGGCCGACAGCCAGACCTTCCTGCCCGCGGTGCAGCAGATCCGCGAGGAGTTCGGCATCGGTCACATGGTCATGGTCGGTGATCGCGGCATGATCGCCGACACGGCCATCGAGGCGATGCGCGAGATGGACGGCATCGATTGGATCACGGCGCTCAAGAGCGCCTCGATCAAGGCGCTCATCGAGGATGGCCAGCTGCAGCTCGACCTGTTCGACGAGCGCAATCTGCTGGAGTTCACGTCGCCCGAATATCCCGGCGAGCGACTGGTGGCGTGTCGCAATCCACAGCTGGCCAGGTTGCGCGCCCACAAGCGCGAAGCGCTGCTGCTGGCCACCGAGCGCACCCTCGACACGATCAAGGTCCGGGTCGACGCGGGCCGGCTGGCCGGTCAGGACAAGATCGGCGTGTGCGTGGGCCGTGTCGTCAATCAGTACAAGGTCGCCAAGCACTTCGCGCTCACGATCGGCGACGCGGCGTTCACCTTCGAGCGCAAACAGACTGTCATCGCCGCCGAAGCCGCGCTCGACGGCCTCTACATCATCCGGACCTCGGTGAGCACCGACGCGATGGACGCGGCGGCGTGCGTGCGCAGCTACAAGGCGCTGAGCAACGTCGAACGCGCGTTCCGCACCCTCAAGGGCGTCGATCTCAAAGTGCGTCCGATCCACCATCGCACGGCCGATCGCGTGCGCGCGCACCTCTTCCTCTGCATGCTGGCCTACTACGTCGAGTGGCACATGCGCGAGGCGTGGCGTGAGCTGACGTTCGCCGATACCGACACCCACGCCAAGGCCACGCGTGACCCCGTGGCACCGGCCAAGCGCTCCGCAGCCGCGCAGACCAAGGCGAGCCGCCACACGCTGCCCGACGGCACACCGGCGCACAGCTTCGCGACCCTGCTGGCCGACCTGGCCACCATCGTCCGCAACACCTGCCGCACGCCGTCGGCCGGGCCCGAGGCGCCGACCTTCGACGTCGTCACCACACCGACCGCGACACAACACCGGGCCTTCGCCTTGATCCGGCACATCCGGTTGTAGACAGCAGCCGGCACCTCGATCTCAACGCAAGTGCATGGCACGTAAGGACAAATGCGTTCAACGCTTGCCGGAACTTCAGCCTAACGGGGGAAGCCGGACCGTCGCGGCGGCGGGGGGAACGTATTCCATCGTGACCCGCTACGGCGATACGCCGCGAGCGTTCCACTACTCGAAGGGGAACTCTTTCACGGTCACCGAAACGACGTATGAAGCGAGCGTCATCACGATCACGTTGCACAAGGTGGTCGGGGGCAACTACGAAACTCACCCCGTTTCGGCCCGTGAGTTCGAGCTGTCGCGCGGGCCGTGAC
>JANMSC010000038.1:0-4514 GCA_031388885.1 Gemmatimonadales bacterium
TATACGGCAACGCGCCTCGCAGAACTCTGCGCGCGGGCGGGTCTCATAGTCGAGCAGGCATTCGACGGTTGGAATGATCGCGCGCTACGGCGCGTCTCGAGCGAGATGGTGCTGGTCGCACGGCGCGACGACTAGGTCTGCGACCGCATGAAGAATAGCGTAACAGAGTGTCCGATCGTCGTCGAGGGCCGCATACTGGGGGATGCCACGACCTCTCCTGCCGTTTCGACTGAAGGCGAAGGACATGAAGGTGTTGGAAGCGCTGGTGCATGCCGGTGTGCAGCCGGTCCGGGTGGTGGTGCGCGTGTGCAAGTACACCCAAATCCCCACGGTTCATGTACAGGCAAGTTCCCGCACCTGCCGGGGTCAGGTCGAGCGTCCGTCTGCCGTGCGTGGGGGCTCGCGGGTGGGATTGAGCAGGGCGCCGAGTTCTCGGAGTCGGTAGCTCTGGCCGTCGATGTGGACGACCGCGACGTGGTGCAGGAGGCGGTCGAAGTAGCGCCGGGCCCGGAGTCGGGCGGGCGGCGTGGTCGCATCCGCCTTCAGGACGTGCATGAGATCATCGAGCGCGAAGTGCGCGACACTGAAGCCGTTCCTGATCGCCTGGACGCCTAACGCCGTCGAGAGGTGCGATTTCCCGACCCCGGGTGGCCCGAGGAACAGGACGTTCGTCTTCTCGCGCAGACACTGACACGTCGAGAGCGCCTCGATCTGCCGGCGGTCAGCCTTCGGCTGAAAGCCCCGGTCGAAGTCCTCCAGCGTCTTGCCGGACGGGAGCCCGGAGAGCGTGCGCATCGCACGCCAGCAATCGCACGCACGAGCCCTGGTGATCACTCAGTCCGTTGACGCGCGCGCGCCGGGCCTCGCCCGAGTCGAGCAGCGCACCGAGCAGGGATTCGTGTTGCCGCAGGCGTCCGCTCTAGCGGCGACGGATTTCCGCGTCATCAAGGAGAATGACCGCGAACACCGAAAGCCGCAGAGTAGATGACGGCGCGGGTGTTCCTGGCGGGTGTTGTCGGCACGCGCCGCAGAACGACAGACCGTGTTCCCTTACGACCAAGCGAGGGCCCACCAGCTACTCGCTCAAGTCTCAATACTCTTCGGTTAGCCGTCGTGCTGTAACATACCGCAGCGACTCCAGCCTTGCGGGTGTCGCATGGCCCCTACCATGGCTGGCTGCCGGAAGGGACGCGCGTGAGCGATCATCGCGGGCTCGGGGACGTCGCGACGACCCTCCCGCGAGGCCGCGTTCAGTTCATCGCGGTCGCAGGGAATCGGCTCGCGCCGGGTGAGCGTCTCGCCGCGGTTGATGGCGACGACGTCGGCCAGCTTGTTCTTGAGGAGCCAGAGGTGATGCCGCAGGGCGTGTCGGCCGCTCTCCTCCTTTAGGTCCGACCAGAGGAGGTGGACCGCGTGGTCGCGCGTGGCGACGCGCGCGGGGGCGGCGTTGAAGCGCGGCCGCACCGAGGGTACGGAGGTGGATGTGGCTCCCAGTCGGCATTGCGCTCCGAGGCGTGAAGAGTCCGGCCCGAAGATGCCGCCGGGCTGGCGCCCGCACGAGAGGGCGAATATGGTTATCGCGCGACGGGAGAGCCCGGACGCCCCGAGCGCGAGCCCTGCGTCACGATCCTCGGCGGCGCCTCGCCGAAGACGCTCGGGATACGGAAGCCGTGCACTTTCAACACGGAGCGTCGCACCCCGACGCTTCCGATGCGTAGGTGGCGGTGGCTCCTGTTAGCGGTGCCCTAATCGGCTTCTGCAGTCTCACCAAGGAGGAAGTATGCGTTTGTTAAGCGCGACGTGCGTGCTGGCTACTGCCGTTCTCGTCTTTACGGCGTGCAGCGACCCGTCCACCGGCCTGCCCACCAACGCGCTGAAGAGTGGTATCGGCACGCCGGCGGCAGGGTTCGACCAATACGGCTACAACGAAGCGGCGGGAATCTTCAACGGGCCCGCCGACGGCATCGACAGGGTGATGGACGGCCTCCTCTGGGGTTCACCACTGTACGCCAGTGATCACCTTGTGATGAAGTGGAACAAAGCGTGGCCCAACGGAGACGGCGCATGGCTCACGAACGAGTGGAACGGTCGGGCGCCGGGTGGTTCGGGGGAGGTGTGGCATTACAAGATCGTGCGACTCGCGGCGCCGTGCGGCGCCGACGGCACTCCGCTCCCAGATGGGGGCTACTGCCTCTGGGGCCAGTACGAAATGATCATGAGCCAGGGCTCGGTGGCCAACCAGCATTTCTGGGATGCGCATGCGCGACCCACGGGGTTCGGTTCGTAGTGGCCTGGTGCGGGCAATCGTGTGGCGAGAGCTAGTCTCGCTGCGCGCGCGGTTGCCTTGCCGGTGGGTCCGCTGATTGCGGTGGTGTTGCCATTCGGCGCATTGAGGATTGTGGGCGCGGTGGGTTGTGAGGCGACCAATGGAGTTGCAGGTGGTTTGAATGCACTCGGGAGGGAAACCAGAGTTCGGGGCGATGTTCCTTCGGGAGGTGGCGGGGGTGGCGAGTGGGGTGGGCCTTGGACTCGGGTACCTCTGGGTGGTGTTCGACAGGAATAGGCAGGCGTGGCGCGAGAGGTTTGCGGGGACGGTCGTGGTGCGCACTCGCTGAAAACGGAAGCGAATGGCGCCTTCTGGGGCGCCGTCGCTGGATTCCAAGCTGGAAATACGTCTGCCACGGGTCACCGAACACGGACATCACGAAGGTGCGAAAGCTCGGTGCGCCCCCGCTCTTCCCGGGGTCGAGCGGCAGTATGATGATGCAGGACCAGGGCGTACAAGATGATGCCTTCGCCGCGCAGATGATCAATGCGCTCACGAGCGAAGTGTCGACACGACAGTCTCAATGGGCCGTATCGAACTACCGCGAGATGATTTCTTTGATCACCCAGAGCAACTTGGGATCGGGATTCAAGAACCTGCAGGCCGACATGAACAGCGCGCCGGGAATGCAGGCCTCGATGGTGATGTTTTCCGGCCACAAGGAAGTTCATGGCCGACATGCAGCGCGCCGCTGGTGTCGATGCGTTCCTGATCGGGACATACGACCTGACCCGTGAACTTCGAGCGATGGGCGGCATCGTGACGATCAACCGCGCGGTAGACGTCGCCCGCGTTCGCGTGGTGCTTTTTTCCGCTAGAAAGGGGGCACCGTGGTGGTCAGCGAGCGTCGCGCGGTATGGCGATCGTGACGAAGTGGTGAAGGAGCTGTCGCGGAGCCTGGCTGCGAACCTAGGGAAGGGGACGCAGATGCAGATGTAAACGGTGGTTTGGCGACGGATCGGGAGGCGGCACCGTACACAGCCGCACTCACGGGGCGACTCGTTATGCAGGTCTCGGACTCACGGTCAGCGCGTGGGGGGCGGCTCTGAACATCCGTGTTTCGTGCCTCGCTCCCGCGCTTGGCACTCCGAACGGGCGGTCCTGCTTCCTGACCCACGAGATCACTTTCACGACCGAGCTGATTCATCTCCGGAAGTGCGCGCGCTCTTGGGCGACTTCGATGATGCACGCAATGAAACGATGACGCCCCCTCCGCCGCACGCCCGCATCGTGCGTCATGCCCACTTGCTTTCACCCCCGCGCCGAGCGTACGCTATGGCCATGCCTGTTCCCATCACGCGTTCTGACTGGACCGTCGCGGAGGTCAACGCGCTGCCCGACGACGGCAACCGCTACGAAGTACTCGACGGCGAGCTCCTTGTGAGCCCGGCGCCAACGTGGCTGCACCAGCGGGCGGTGCGCGAGTTGGTCGAGCTCCTCCTCCCGTATGTGAAGACGGTTGGCCTCGAGCTCTTCTTCGCCCCCACGGCCGTCACCTGGGAACCTCGTACCGAACTGCAACCCGACGTCCTCGCCGTTCCGCGATTGGAGGGTCGCCCCGCGCAGCGCTTCGAGGACGTTGGCGTGCTCTCGCTGGCGGTCGAGGTCCTCTCGCCGTCCACGGCGCGCCAAGACCGGTACAAGAAGCGTCCCGAGTTCCAGCGCCGCGCCGTGCCCGAGTACTGGATCGTCGACCCCGCCTCACGCCTGGTGGAGCGCTGGCGCCCTAACGACGAGGAGCCGGAAGTGCTGCTCGATTTCCTTGTGTGGCAACCGAGTGCCGATGTCGCGCCGTTGGCGATCGATCTTTCCCGGTACTTCCAAGCGATCCACGGAGATTAGCGGCCGGACACGGTCGTCTGCGCCGGCGCGCAGGCTCACCCGGGTGGCTTCGCCTTCCTGAACTTGACCTTCGCCGCCCGTACCAGTTGCACCACCTGCGGTAGCCCCCAGTCCACGCCGTCGTCGGGCGCGCTGCGCCACCACATCGCCAGCGTGCTCTCCGGAACGACGACAAAGGGCGACGGCGAAGTGAACGTAGTGTAGCCCTCCAGTCGCCTGGGGCCGTCGCGCTGGTTGACCTTGAGGACGACGTCGACGCGCGTGAGGCGGCTGGTGGACGAATCCACACACGCCTCACCCTCCCAGTCGGAGCCACGCGCCGACGGACTTGGGGTGAAGCGCATTC
>JANMSC010000073.1:0-4390 GCA_031388885.1 Gemmatimonadales bacterium
GCGCTGGCCAAGTTCCTGTTCAACGATGCCACCGCGCTGATCCGGGTGGACATGTCGGAGTACATGGAAAAATTTTCGGTGTCGCGCCTGATTGGCGCACCCCCGGGATACGTCGGCTACGAAGATTCCGGCACCCTCACCAAGTCGGTGCGCCGCAAGCCCTACTCGGTCGTGCTGCTCGACGAGATCGAGAAGGCCCATCCCGACGTGTTCAACATCCTGTTGCAGGTGCTCGACGAAGGCCACCTCACCGACAACTACGGCCGCGTCATCGACTTCAAGAACACGGTCGTGATCATGACGTCCAACGTCGGCGCCCGCGACATCATGCAGGGCAAGTCGCTGGGCTTCCATTCCGGCGATGGGGCGCGCTCGTTCGAAAAAATGGCGGAGACCGTGAAGGAAGAGATCAACAAGGTCTTCAATCCGGAATTCATCAACCGCCTTGACGACGTGATCGTGTTTCACCCGCTCGACAAGGACCACATCACCCAGATTGTACGCATCCTGTTGAAGGACGTCACGCGTCGCCTCGGCGACGAGGTCAGGCTCACGCCGGCCGCGGTCGATTTCCTGACCGAGAAGGGCTACGACCAGAGCTACGGCGCGCGCCCGCTCAAGCGGGCCATCCAGCGCTACATCGAGGACCCGCTCAGCGAGCGCGTGCTCGGTGGTGAGTTCGCCGCGGGCGACGAAATCGACGTCGATGTCGCGCCTGAAGGCGATCGCCTGGTGTTCAGCACCCTGACGCGGACGGAAGCCTGAACCCGCGCGCAACGCTCCACGCGGCCCTGACCCGCGGCATCACGGTCGTTGCCCTGATGGCAGGTGTCGTTGCGAGTCCAGCTGTGGCACAAGATCCGCCGGCAGCGCCGGTACAGGGACCGCCGCCGGTGGACTCGATCGTCGTCGAGGGCAACGCCCGCCTGACCAGCGACCAGATCACGGCCGCGGCCGGTCTGGTGCTGCACGCGGTTGCGACCTATCGCGACATCCAGCGAGCGATCGGCAGCCTGTTCCGCACGGGCCAGTTTGACGATGTGCGCGTGGAGCAACGCGAGGCGGAAGGGCTCCTCGTGCTTGCCATCGTGGTGCGGGAGCGGCCGATGCTACGGGGCTGGAGTGTCAAGGGACCCGACAAGATCTCCGTTCGAGACGTGCGTGACTTCGTCAAGCTCGCCGAAGGGCGCCCGCTCGACCGCGCCGCGTTGGCGTCGTCTCGCTACCAGATCGACTCGATGTACCGCAAGGAAGGCTATTACGCGGCGCGGGTGAACACCGTGATCGACTCCACTCCGGACGGTGGCGTGCGCGTCACGTTCGACATCCACGAAGGCAATCGCATTGCGATTGCACAGGTCGAGATCGCCGGGAACGACAAGGTGCCCGATGGCGACCTGATCGACGTGATGGCGTCGAAGCCGGAGGGTTTCTGGTGGTTTCGCCCGGGTGACTACAACGAAGACATGATCGAGCTCGATCGGCGCGAACGTCTGCCGACGTACTACGGTGATCTGGGCTACATCGACTTCCAGGTGGTGCGAGATACCCTGCTGACCGACCAGAATTCTGGCAAAGGCGTGCTGTCGCTCACCGTCGAGGAGGGCCAGGCCTACAGGGTTGGAACATTCGAGGTCGTCGGCAACCGTCGCTTCTCGACCGAGCAGATCGCCGGCGACAACTCGCCGTTCGGTACTCCCGCGCAGGTCAACAGCGGCCAGACCATCGGCGCCCCGTTCAATCGGAGCGCGTGGGCTGCCGCGACCGAGCGCGTGACGAGCATCTACCTCAACAACGGCTACATCTACGCGCGAGTCGAGGCCGAAGAAGCCCGGCGCGTACTGCCCGACGGCACGCCGGTCGTGGATCTCCGCTGGCGGATCTTCGAGGGACAACCCGCGACGATCAATCGCGTGCTGATCCTTGGCAACGACGTCACCCACGAACGTGTGATTCGCGAAGCGATCGTGGTGCTTCCCGGTGAGCTCTTCAACCGGGAACGCCTGATTCGGTCGTACCAGAACGTCGGAAATCTCGGATTCTTTGAGCAGCCGATGGCATTTTTTGACGTGCAACCGACCGAGAGCGGCGACGTTGACCTCACGCTCACGGTGACGGAAAAGCGCACCGGCAACATCAACTTCGGCGCTTCGGTCGGGCAGGGCACCGGGCTCGGCGGATTCCTCGGTCTTGAGGAACCCAACCTCTTCGGTCGCGGCAAGCGCGGGCGACTGCAGTGGCAGTTCGGCCGGAACATCAACGATTTTTCGCTCAGCTATTCCGATCCGGCAATCAAGGAGAGCCGCATCTCTGGCACGCTGTCGCTCTACAATTCGCGCCAGCGATTCGTCATCGGCGACCTCGGGCGACGCCGGCAGGAAGGCGGTTCGGTGCAGTTCGGGCTGCCGTTCCTCGGCTCGCGCTACACCCGGGTGTTCGCCACCTATGGCTTCCAGCGGATTCGCTACACCGAAGGATCGGCCGATATCCAGGCGCGCTTCCAGTGCTCGCCGTGCTCGCGCTCGACCATCGGCGTATCGGTGTTGCGCGACGTGCGCATCGGCCTGCCGTTTCCGGTGGCTGGCTCAATGGTGTCACTTGGTGTCGAGCAGAACGGCGGCCCGCTCGGCGGTACCGGCGACTACCAGAAGGTTGACCTGGATACGCGTTGGTACGCGCCGATCGGAATCCTGGGTGGCGGAGGCCAGCCAGGGGGCGGCGTCCAGTTCACGCTGGGGCTGACGGCCAAGTCGGGCTTCATTTTCGGAGATCCGGGCGGTTTCTTCACGGAACTCTATTCGCTGGGTGGCGTACAGTATGGTATCCCGTTGCGCGGCTACGACGAGTTTGCCATCACGCCCAATGGGTTCGACCCCTTCTCGGCGAGTTCGCGTGCCAGCGCCGGAGCATTCGGAAAGGCCTACGCGGCATTCACCCTCGAGGCCGGGGCAAGAGTCTCGCAATCGCTCTACTTGAACGCGTTCTTCGACGCCGGAAACGTGTACCGAAGCGTCCGGCAGTACGATCCGACCCGCCTTTTCCGGGGCGCCGGCGTCGGCGCGGCATTAGTTTCCCCGCTTGGTCCGATCGGCGTGGACCTCGGATACGGATTCGACAAAACGGACCAGCTTGGTCGTCCGGCGCCGGGGTGGCAACTCCACTTCAGGCTCGGCAACTTCTTCTGATCGGAGCCGCGCGGCACACGCTCGCGGACCAGAGACCCATGACGATGCGCCTTGTTTCACAACTTCGCAGCACCATCCTCCTCGCCGGTGCACTGGCCGGTGTCGTCGGTCAGGCCCAGGCACAGGGCAATACTGGCGGCCGAGTCGCGTACATCACTGCGCGGGCCGTGCTGCAGGCCACCCCCGGATATGCCGCTGCCGAGTCGCTCTGGGTTCGCGAGGTCGAGGGGTATCGCAGCGAGATCACCCGACTGCAGACCACCCTCGACTCGGCGGCCCAGAAGTTTGAGGAGTCGTCGGTCATGCTGTCGGCGACCAATCGTGCCTCCGAGCGCAAAAAGCTCGTGGACCAGCAGGCAACGCTGCAGCGGCGTGAACAGGAACTGACGCAGAAGGCCGCGCAGCGACGGCAAGAGTTGGTGACGCCGTTCGAGCAGCGCGTGACGGCGGTGATCGAAGGTGTGCGCGCCGAAGGCAATTACGCCATGATTTTTGACGTCAGTTCGGCGCAGGGTAACCAGATTGTCGCGGCCGATACGTCCCTCGACCTGACGCAACGCGTCATAGACCGGCTCAAGGCGAGCGGTGCAGCGCCAGCGGCCGGAGCATCGAGGTAAGACTGACCCCGTCGCTCACGGTTCCGATGACGGCACAGGCGGTCGCCGACTTGGTCGGTGGCCGCCTGTCTGGTCCCGGGGGCGTCGTCCTGCGCCGAGTCCGCGCGATCGACCGCGCCGAGTCGGACGCATTGGCAATGTGTACCGGACCGCGGTGGGCCAGCGCTCTGGCTGTGACGAGCGCTGGTGCGGTGCTCGTGACCGAGTCGCTCGCCGACGCCCCTGGGCCTCCGACCCGAATCATCGTCGACGATCCCGCGCGTGCCATGGCCGCCGCGGCGCTCGCGATCCATCCACCGTACTCGCCACCTCGTGGCGTCGCGCCAACCGCTCGCCTCGGTCGGGGCGTCGTGCTCGGTGACGCCGTCGCGATCGGCGATTACGCCGTCATCGGGCACGGCGCCGTGCTCGGCGATCGCGTCGTCATCGGCCCGCACGTCGTCGTCGAAGGTGGCGCGGTGCTGGGCCGCGACGTTCGCCTTGATGCGCACGTTGTCGTGCACGCGGGGGCAGTGCTCGGGGAACGCGTCTGGTGTCAGGCACACGCCGTCATTGGTGGCGCCGGATTCGGGTTCCTGCCGACGGCTG
>JANMSC010000156.1:0-13486 GCA_031388885.1 Gemmatimonadales bacterium
GGTGGACGAATCGCGGTAGATCAGGAAGGTCGTGATCAGCGACGCGAAGAAGAGGCATTCCGACCCGATAAAGGTCCAGATCGCCAGCTTCCGGTTGTCCAGCGGAAGCGACGTGTGATGCGCTTCGTGAGCGGGCGCGAGGTCGTCGTGGTCAATCACGGCGGTCGTCATGATGGCCGCTCCCTCAGTGTTTCGGGGCGTGAGCGTCAACCGGCTCATACGCCCACTTGAAGATGCCAAACGTCATCAGCAGAAATCCTGCGATCGATACTGGCGTGAACGGGAACGCCCACGGCCGCTTCATCATGATGCCGATAAAGAACATCAGCACGCCGACCGAAACGATCAGCGGCCACCACGACGGGCCGGGGAGGTGAATGCCTGTGCCACTTACGCGCGCCGGCTCCGGTAGGCGCTCGACGCCGGCCGCATCCTTCATCGCCCACAGCGCGTCCTTCTCGGCGACCACGGGCTCCACGGGGAAGTTGAATTCCTGCGGCGGCGACGGAATCGCCCATTCGAGCGTTGCACCACCCCACGGATCAGCCGGTGCATCGGCCGGTCGGCGCCACGCCTTCATGATGTTCCACATGAACATCAGGATCGAGATGCCGAGGATGCCTGACCCGACGGTCTGCACCATGTTGAACCAGTCGAAGCCAAGCCCTTCGGGATAGGTGTACACCCGACGTGGCATGCCGAGGAGGCCGAGCCAGTGCATCGGCATGAACGTCAGGTTGAAGCCGATCATCATGGTCCAGAAGTGGAGCTTGCCGATCCCTTCGTCGAGCATTCGGCCGAACATCTTTGGCCACCAGTAGTATGCGCCGGCCGTGAGGGCAAACATCGACCCGCCGAAGAGCACGTAGTGGAAGTGGGCCACGACGAAGTAGGTATCAGTCTGCTGCAGGTCGGCCGGCGCGACGGCGTGCATCACGCCGGACAGGCCGCCGATGATGAACATCGCGATAAAGCCGAGCGCGAAGAGCATCGGGGTCTTGAACTGCACCGAGCCGCCCCATACCGTGCCGATCCAGTTGAAGATCTTCACACCGGTCGGGATCGCGATCAGCATCGTCGCGAGTGAGAAGAACGAGTCGGCGAGCGGGCCCATGCCGGTCGCGAACATGTGGTGCGACCAGACGCCGAATCCGAGAAAGGCGATCAGGGCACCCGAGAACACCATCGCGCTGTAGCCGAACAGCGGCTTGCGCGAGAAGACCGGCAGGATCTCCGAAATGATCCCGAACGCTGGCAGGATCAGGATGTACACCTCGGGATGGCCAAACACCCAGAAGAGGTGCTGCCACAGCATCGGGTCGCCGCCAGCCGCCGTCACAAAGAAGCCCGAGCCGAAGGTGCGGTCGGCGGTGAGCAGCACCAGCGCGATCGTGATCACCGGGAACGACAGCAGGACCAGCACCTGCGTGATCAACGTCATCCAGGCGAAGATCGGCATGCGCATGAGCGTCATGCCACGGGCGCGCATGTTGATGATCGTCGTGAAGAAGTTGACACCGGCCGCGAGTGATGCGATGCCGAGGATCTGCAGGCCGAGGGCCCAGAAATCCATGTTGAGGCCGGGCGAAAACTGTCGTGTCGACAGCGGCGCATAGCCGAACCAGCCGCCGTTCGGAGCCGCGGCGAGCAGGAACGACGAGTTCAGGAAGATGCCGCCCAACAAGAAGATCCAGAGCGACATCGCGTTGAGCCGTGGGAACGCCACATCGCGGGCGCCGATCAGCAACGGCACGAAAAAGTTGAAGAACATCGCGCTGATCGGCATGACGGCCAGGAAAATCATCGTCGTGCCATGCATCGTGAACAGCTGATTGTACGTCTCGGCGCTCACCAGCGTCCCGTTCGGCGTCGCGAGCTGGAGGCGGATGATGAACGCCTCGAGTCCGCCAATCAGGAAGAAGATGAACGCCGACGCGCCGTACATGATGCCGATCTTCTTGTGATCGACGGTCGTCAGCCATTCGACGATGACGCTGCGCTTGTACGCCGGCGCGTGGTCGAGAACAGTGGTTGCCATGGGAGTCAGTGTCCTCGTTCTCAGCGCTTGGTGCGGAGATAGGCGACGATGGCGTCCGCCTCCGCGTCAGTCATCGGCGGCACAACCATCTGGACGCCCGGCTTCACTTCCTGGGGCTTGGAAATCCAGCGCTTCAGGTTCTCGTCGGTATTTGGCAACCAGCCGCCAGCGATCATCTTGCGGGTTCCGATGCCGGCGAGGTTTGGTCCGACAGTGCGCTTCGGCTGGTTCATCGAGCTGAGTGAATGACACCCGACGCATGCCTTGGTGCGGAAGAGCTCCCTGCCCATCGCCACCCGCGGATCGCCGACGGCCGGCGTCGCTTGTTGCGTCGTGCTGTCAGGCTCCGCAACCCGTCGCATGGTCGCGTCCGCCGTACCTGACGCCGTGTCCTCGGTCGCAATGGTCGTGCCGATGGCGACCGTATCGGTCCCCGGAACGGCGGCAGAGTCAGCATCACGCTTGCGCGTCTCGACCCAGGCCGCGAAGTCCTCCGGCGTCTGCGCCATCACGTAGAGGTCCATGCGAGCGTGCTGCAGACCGCAGAACTCGGTACACGCCCCTGGAAACTCGCCGGTCTCGAGCGCCGTGAACCAGAGCCGGGTTTCGCGATTCGGAAACACGTCGCGCTTGCCGGTGACCTGCGGAATCCAGAACGCGTGAATCACGTCAACTGACTTCATCCGCAAGTCCACGGTACGACCCACCGGAACATGCATCTGGTTGGCGGTCGTGATGCCATATTCGGGGTAGCGAAACTCCCACCACCACTGGTGTCCCACGACCTCGACCTTGAGCGGGCCCTGCGCTCCCGGCGCCGCCGCGGGCACCCGCGCGGTGGCGAAAATCGTCTTGACCGTGGGGACAGCAACGAATGCCAGTACAACGGCCGGAATGATCGTCCAGATGATCTCGACCACCGTGCTGCCGTGAATCTGCTTCGGGCGGGGGTCGCCGGGCTTGCCGCGATACTTCCAGATGGCCCAGAGCAGGCCGGCTTCGACCACGATGAAGACGAACAGCGCAAGCCAGACGGTCGTCATGAAGACGTCGTCGACCAGGGCCGAGAAGTCACCCTTCGGATGCAGCGTTGATTGCGGGTACTTGGAACCGTCGGTGCACCCGGCGAGGCCAAGGAGAACGAGGGAGAGCAGGCCGACCGGCAGGAAACGTTGCCACGGCGCGCGCTGGTGTCGCATCAGCTGGACTTCCCGGCTGCGGGTGGGCCGCCGTTGACGGCGTTCACAGGCGAATTTCGCGCAAGAGAATACCCTCCGCCCCCGCAGCTGGTCAAGCCAAAGTCCGGCGCGCCACACGCTTAGGTTCCCGCCGGCTCACCACTGTTCCAACGGCAGATCGAACGGGATCGCGTCATCGAGCGCAAACGAAAAGTGCCACCACTCGCTCTCGTAGTTGACGAATCCCTCGGCTTCCATGGCGCGCACCAGCAGCTGGCGATTCGCGGCGACCGCCCCTGTGGCATTCGCGGTGTGCGAGCGGTCGGAGAACTCATCGAACGGCGTACCCATGTCAAGCTCGCGCCCCGAGCGGATGGCAACGATGGTCAAGTCGACCGCAACCCCTTGATTGTGTCGCGATCGTCGCGCAATGTATCCGTTGGTGAGCAAATCGGTCCGGCCCGTTCGCTCGCACCACGCGACCATTGCGAGGGTCGCGCGCACCGGCCGATAGCCATCCCACACCTTCAGTCCGTACCCTGCCGCCTCGAGCCGTTGTTGCACTCGGCTGAGGGCGGCCGCGACTTCCCGCCGAAGCAATACTCGTGGTGTCGCGTAGCCAGGCAACGGCGCGCCGGTGAAGTTGTTCGCGGTCACGTATCGGACGTCCCGGGCAATCCTGGGCGCCACAACCGAAACGTCCGCCAGTCGGGCACGAGCCAGCGAGTCGCTCGCGACCTGTTGTTCGGCGGTGTTGGGTTGCACGCCCACGGGGATCGGGGGGGCGCAGCCGGCCAGCGCACAGATGAGCAGGAGCGTCGGGCGCATGCGGCAATCTACTGCGGCACCCCTCGCCCCAGTCGATTCCGGGAGCTATACTGCCTTGGGGAACGGTCCACCTGGCCAGAAGGCCGAGTGGACCGTGGGCTGTTTTTCGACCACGCACCAGGAATCGATGCAATGATCCAGCAGATGCGCGAAAAGCTGGGCAAAGAAATCGGCGAGCTGAGTCACGAGCTCGCCGTGACGTTGCCGCAGGCGATCGCGACTGCGGTCGAGATGGGCGACCTCAGGGAAAACTCGGAGTACAAGGCCGCGCTCGAACGTCAGCAGTTCGTGCAGGCGCGGCTCGGCCAACTCCACCAGCGCCTCAGTCAGGTCTCCGAGCTTGCCAATACCGAAGCGCCGATGGATCGCGTCGGCCTGGGTTCGCGTGTGAAGGTCGAGGACACCGTCACTGGCGACCGTGAGGAGTACACCCTCGTGCTCGCCGAAATGATGGACTTCGACGCGGGTCACATTTCGCTGGCCTCCCCACTCGGTCGTGCCCTCAAGGATCGGCAAGTCGGCGAAGAAGTCACCCTTCAGCTTCCTACCATGCGCCGGAAACTCCGTGTGACACACCTGGTCACGATCCACATGCAGGCAGACGAGCAGTAGGGTCTATCGTGGGCGAGATACCCAAGCAGCTCCTGGTGGTCGGCGACCGCGTGCTGATCACTCCCGAGGAGGGCGAGGAACATCGCACCCGGGTCGGACTCTACCTCCCAGCCACCGCCGTCGACGCGCAGGCGGTACAGACCGGCCTCATCGTGGCAACCGGCCCTGGCGATCCGCTGCCCGATCCGTCCGCGTTTGACGACGAACCGTGGCGCGTTGCCGAACGCACGCCGCGCCACCGCCCGCTGCAGGCACAGGTCGGCGATCACGCGATCTTCTTCCGCAAGGCCGCCGTCGAGATCACGTTTGAGGGCACACGGTATCTGGTGGTGCCGCAGGCTGCGATCCTCGTCCTGATCCGCGACTCCATTCCGCTCCCCTGAAGATCAGCGCGAGATCCCGCCACCGCGAATCCCGCCCGCCACTCGACCGATGATCGCACCGATCAGCGTCGCGCCCAACATCGTAGCCGCCATCCGCAGGTGATCCCACTGCATCTCGCCGCCGCTGGCGAGCAGTACGCCGAGGAAGAAACAGCCGGCGAGGGCCGTCGGAGCCGTGGTCGCCACGACAATCATGGGCCACCGTGCTGGTCGGCGTGTCGACGCGATCATGGTGAAGCCGCCGGCGAGGATGAACGGCCAGCGCACGTCCCTGAAAAACTCCGCCGACGCGCTGGTGAACATCTCCGCGTACACCCAGCAAGCGAACGCAATGCCCGCGCCGAGGACGACGGTACTCAGATGTGGTCGGCGAGAACGAGGCCGAACGCGAGCGGTGCGCGGGTCGACGGTCACGAGCGGGCAAGCTCGGCATCAAGCGCGAGAATCTCGTCGCGGATTCGCTCACGTTCCGCCACAAGCGCTCGAAACGCGCCTGGCCGGAGGACGAGAAGGCCGAGCCCGCGAGCCTCGCCGATAAATCGATCAATGCGCTCGATGAAACGCAGCCCCACAAACCCCGCACCGGGGGCCAGGACTGCCGCAGCCACGCCCCACCCGGGGCCAGCCGATGTGCCGACGAGCCAGCCAGTCCCGGCCCACGTCACGGGATACAGGAGGGCCGCGACAAGAATCTTGACGGTCGCGACCAAGTCGGAGCTCGCCTGAATCACAGTCGTCACCAGTGGGCCGATGAGGCGATACGCGGGGTAATGAATGATGATGCCCAGCGTCGCGACGGGGAGCACTAGGATCGCATACAGGGTCATCCGTACCGCGTACCGGGTTACGCGACGCGCCGAGACCCCGCCGTTTCCAAGTCGCTCGGCGTCGAGCCCCGACTCCGCCAAGCGTGCTTCGAGCCGCGTAATCGAGTGTTCAAGCCGTGCGAGTCGTGCGGGCTGGGACATCCGCAACGCACCATACCCGGCAACGAGCCGCTGGCGCAGCTCGAACTGGTCTGCCAACGGAAGGCGTCCGCCGTCGGCGGCGTCGCCAGACGTCATGATGAGCTCGGCTCGCGTGACGAGCGCCAGCGCCTCATGCCGGTCGGCCTGCAAGGTGACCTCAGCCATCGCACCCTCAAGTTCCGCGGTGAGCTGACGCACTTCGGATTCGTCCGGTTCGCCATTCGCGCCAAGTTGCTCGCTCGTCACCCCGATCGGCTGTCCGAAGCAGAGCAACGCTGCGCTCCGAAACGTTGCTTTCTCGGTGTAGAACAGTCCCGCCGGAACCACCTGGACCCTCCCCCCGGCCGCGGCGACGCCGAGGGCGATACGGGCCGCACCGGTCTTGAACGGCCGGAGACGCGAATCGCTGTGCGACGTACCCTCCGGAAACAGCGCGACCGCGCCGCCGTCGTCGAGTACGCTCGACACCTGGGCGAACATTTCGATGTTTCTGCCGATGTCTGCGCCAGCGTCTATCCGGCGATACACCGGCACCGAATGCATCGCGCGAACCACGTGACCGATCACAGGCATCCGAAAGAGCGGTTCCTTGGCGAGGAACACCACCGGGCGCGGCGCGAGCGTCAACAGCAGCAGCGGATCGACCAACGCGTTCGGGTGATTGAGCACGAATAGCACCGGACCCGAAGACGGGACGTGCTCCAGCCCGACGACTTCGAGTCGACGAAAAAAGATGCGCAGCACGAGTTCGATCAGGTGCCGCAGCAGCAGACTCATGTGATGATCGACGTTTCCGGGGCAACAGGTGGGCGATCCGTTAGGTCCTGAATGTATGCGGACGGGCACTGTGCGCGAGGGCGGGGCCGAAACGTCAGAGCACGAACACCAGCGCGGCCTGGCACCAGGCGCTTGGCCGATCATGCTGGAACGATACCGCACATCCCTGCCGGTCTGCCTGACCGGCATCACACACGGAGCTGACCATGGCACGCACCTCGACGGAAGCCGTTCACAGCTACATCACCGATATGCTCGCGCTCGAGGATCACATCGACAAGGCAATCACTGCACAAGTCGAGGACCTCGATACCGATTATCCCATCGTCGGCGGTGCGCTCCGCGAGATGAACCAGACGATCAAGCAACACATTGCCACGCTGCGCGGTCTCGAGGACATACGCGACGCCGGCTCGCGGCACGACGTGGCCGATTTCATCAAACGCGCCGCATCCACGGTCGCCGGGCTGGGCGCTGCCGCCGTCGACCTGATGCGCACCGAGAAGCTGCCGAAGAACCTGCGTGATGATTACACGGCGTTCTCACTGGCCACGATTGGGTATGCGATGTTGCACGCGACCGCCCGGTCGCTGGGCGACGCTCGTGTCGCGGGCGTGGCCGAGCAGCACCTCAATGACTACGCACGGATGGTGATGACGCTGACCGACATCATCCCGGCCGCGGTGATCAAGCTGCTCAAGGACGAGGGGTTGCCGGTGCAGGAGGAAACCCTTCCCGACATCGAGGAAGTCATCCGCGGTGCATGGCACCAGAAGGCGTAGCAGTCGTGCCCGATCTTTGCCAGGGTCGCCGTGAGCGCGGCAAATCCGGCTGCCAGGAGGGCCGGCGGAAGCCACGCGGCGGAATGTGTCATCTGGACTGACTCCCAGGTGAAGCGCCGAGTGCGGCGACCTGCCGGTCGTGCACTCGGCCAAGGAACACGATCGCGGCAGTCGCTCCGATCAGTGCCATGAACATGTCAGACTGGGTGTCCCACGGGTCGCCTTGTGTGCCCAGGAACTCCTCGGCGCCCTGACCCAGCGCAAGTGCGGCACCCCACTCGACCAGTTCGTACACCGCGCTGATCGCGACCGCGATCGCAACGGCGAGGAAGCCGGCCCACCGGCGCGATGTCGTTGCGCGGGTGCGCAGCAACACCTCCCGCGCGACGAGCGCCGGCACAAAGCCCTGCGCAAGGTGACCGAGCTTGTCGTAAGGATTGCGGGTGAGCCCGAATGCGTCCTGTGCCCAGAACCCCGCTGGCACCCTCGCGTAGGTATACGCACCGCCGATCAACAGGATCAGGGCGTGCATCGCAATCAAGCCGTACAACAGCGAGGTCAAGGGGAACCGGCGATACGTCCACGCGAGCAGCGGTAACACAACCAGAATCGGTGCCACTTCCATCCACCAGGTCGCACGGTCGTACGGCCGGGCGCCGGAGATGGCGAGGCATATTACGATGACGACGCCGACGATCGGAATCCATGGCCGACGCAGTATCATCGAGCACGCTCCGCGACCACGCCACCCATCGCACCGCCCACTAACCGACCGACATTGCCCAAGACAAAGAGCCAGTCGAACGGCGGCGCGGCGAGGGTGAGAATGCCGACATCGAACAAGACCGCGACGGCTCCAATCAATGCACCGTGCAGAGTCCGCCGATCGGCGAGCGTGCGTCCGATGACCAGGGCGACGATTGCGGCTATGAACGTGCCGCCGAGTGGGCCCGCCCACCGGCCAGCCGTGACGGCAAACGACGCGGCCGCCACCGGATCGGAGGGGCTGAACACCATTGTCACCAATGCGAGCGACGCGAACGGGATCAATGTCACGAATACCGCGCCAACAAGAACGCGCTTCCAGCGGATCTGCATCAACACTCCAGAAACGAGAGGGGTGGGCCAGCGGGTTGAGAATCGTGAAATTGCGTCGGCGCCGCAAGCACGCTCCGGTCGGCTCGGCTCGGCTTCAGACCTCATGCGATTGGGCGATACTGGGACGAGTGTGCGCCACGGGATCTCCGGAGCGATCTCGCTCGTGCATCACGGGTCATCGTGGGAGCCGAGCGCACAATCGGGTCCGGGGTTTCACTGTGAACCAATCGAAGTGAATCAATCGGGCCGTTGCCCGACTTGCGTCTGACACGTACATCGTAGCGCGCTGGTCGATGGCGCCAGAAAGGAAATTCATGACGACTCGCCGCCGCCATCACACCTCCAGCGCCGCGCTCTACCTGCTGATAGCACTCATCGGATGCGGTACCTCAGTCGACGACACGATGGCGGGACCGGCTCCTCCCAATGGCGACGCGAACGCCTTGGCCGCCGCACAGGCGGCGCTGACGCTTGTGGTTTCGCCACGATTTCAGGCGGTACGGGTCGTGACAGGCGCGCCAGCTCCTGATGGCGCCGCCACGATCACCCTGTCGGGCCGGCTGTCGGGATCGAAGGCGTGGACCGCCGCTAAACGCAAGGCGTGGACGACCCTTGTCACGAGATCAGGACGGGGAAGCGGCACCGCCACTTGGCGACGTAGCACGCCTGGGTTGGCGGTCGGCACGTATGTGGACACAATTACAATCACAGCCACGGGGGCGGTAGGCTCACCCGCGCGCGTGGTCGATTCGCTGGTGATCGGCGGGACGGTAACACCGCCGCCGCCACCGCCCCCCGCTTCCGGGCCGGACCTCGGCCTGAACGGGAGCCTCCACGGTCGACGGGTGTTTCCCGCCAGTGATCCATGGAACCAGAGGGTCGACGGCGCTGCGGTGGACCCGAACTCGGCCGCGATCCTGACTCTGATCGGCCTGACGCGCAACCTGCATCCCGATTTCGGGGCGAACTGGAACGGCGGACCATTCGGCATTCCGTACGTCGTCGTCCCCGACGATCAGCCGCGCTTGCCGGTGAGCTTCATGTATGCCAGCGAGAGCGATGTCGGTCCGTACCCCATTCCGGCCAGCCCGCCAGTCGAACCGGGTGGTGGCGACCAGCACATCCTGATGATCACGCGGGACGAATTCAAGCTGTTCGAGCTCTTCGCCGCCCAAGGTGGCCCACCGTGGTCGGCAGGATCAGGCGCGATCTTCGACCTGGTGAACGGTACCACGCGCCCTGCCGGGTGGACCTCGGCCGATGCGGCGGGGCTCCCAATCTTTCCGGGTCTGGTGCGTTACGACGAGGTGTATGAGCAAGGCGTGATCAGTCACGCGATCCGATTTACCGTCGCGCAGACGCGCCGAGCCTATGTCGCACCCGCGCGCCATTGGGCCAGCAGCAGCACCGATCCGCTGCGCCCTCCGATGGGCATGCGGGTGCGCCTGAAGGCAAGCGTGATCATTGCTGGGTATCCAGCGCCGGCGCAGGTGATCTTGCGGGCGCTCAAGACCTACGGGATGATCCTTGCCGACAACGGTAGCAGCTTCTTCATGTCGGGCACTGCCGACGCGCGGTGGAATGATGCCGTCAATAGCACGTTGAAGCAGATCAAGGTGAGCGATTTCGAGGTGATCTTGATGACGGGCATCGTGCAGTAGCACCACCGAACCGATGCGGGACGACGTCGGCACATTCTTCGATACCAATGACGACGGACATTGCACGTGACACCGATCAGCCCCGTGACGCTTGAAGGAGCGCATGTCCGACTCGAGGTCGCCGGAGCATCGTCGCATCGAGATCGGGTGGACCTGGATCGCACCGCCGTGGCAACGCACCCCGATCAACACCGAGGCGAAGCTCCTGATGCTGCGAATCGGCGCGGTCGAGGAAGGGGTCATGCGCAAGCACATGATTGCCGAGAGCGGGCGAAGACGCGTCTCGAGGCGCGCCTCGCGGACTGATCCGGCGGCAAGCTCGGCACACCGATCGTCAACGTGGCAGCGTGAGGCGCTCTTCCAGGCGCCGTCGAGCGCCCGGCGTCATCATCTCGTCGGCGACCAACCGACGGACGGCGCGAGCGACAAATGAGTAGCCGCGGCCGTCACTCACCAGCCAGCCGGTGGCCTCCAACTTGTCGAGCACGGCGTCCATCGATTCCGGATGCGACACCAGCGTGCCGAGCTGTTCGGGGGTGAATGGCTCGCGCATGACAGCGCCGATCTTGAGCACCTCCTGACCGGCCGTCGCGATCGCGCGAAACGAAACCCGCACCGCAGCCACTAACGCTTCGGGAATCGCCGCCGGCATCGTGGCGTCGAGCGTGTGATCCGGCGCGGGCCAACGCGCTGCGTCGCCATAGGGCTCCAGCCCCTCGACGACCGCGGCCAGGATCGCAACCGCAATGGCCGGCAATCCACCGCAATCGGCCGCCAATCGCCGCATCAAGCGGCCGCGCGCGGCGGTGTCCCACTCCGGCACCGCGTCGGCAACCAGAGATTCGATCGCGACCTGATCCAGCGGTTCGAGCTGCACCAGCGTGCCGTCTGCGTCGCTGCCGGCGGCGCGGCGCAGTTCGTCGAGGGACGGCGTGACAACGTGTCGATTGATTCCGAGCGCCACGACGACGCGCGCTGAATGAAGGTGGCGCAGCGTCACGACGATCTGGGCCAGCGCAGATTCGCTGAGGCAGTCGGCGTCATCGATGACAAGGAGGACCGGGCGCTCGATCGCGGCGGCGTGCACAACGGCCGCAAACGCAGAGTCCACTGGCAGGGGATCCGCTGCAACTCCGCCGAACTGATCGTTCCACGCCGGAAGCCGAGATGAAAACGTCGCGATCGCCGCCGGCGTCGCGCCACTGACGCCTGGTGCCAGGTGCAGGCCCGACGCGGCGAGTCCGAGGAACATCGCAGTCGAATCATCCCGATCGACGTCGAAGGCACGAACCCTGGCTACGGTCGCATCGGCCAGGACGGCCCGCTCGGCGAGTTCCATGAGCACCCGCGATCGACCGCTTCCTGGTGCACCGCTCACCACGATGATCGCCGGACGCGCCCGGTCGATCGCGTTGCGCCATGCCGCGTTGAGCTCCGACATGACACGATCCCGTCCGCATAGCGGCGGTCGGTGCTGCGTCGGTGCCACTCTGCCGGCGCCGCGATGCGTCTCCCGGCCGATACGCCGCATCAACGCCTGTGTCCGATCATCAGGCGATACACCGAGGTCCCGCACGATGCGGTCAGAGAATTCGGCGCCGAGGCCAAGCGCTCCACTTCGGTCGCCGGAGAGCCAATGCGCGCGGATGACAGCCCGCGCCACTGCATCACTCAGCGGCGCGATCGCGGTGGCGCGACGTGCGAACGAGAGCGCCCCGGCCATCGCACCGCGGTCCTCCAGGCGTTCGGCTGCCCCGATCAGCGCGGCGACGAGGCGCGATCGCCAGTGACGACGCTCGTTGTCGAGCCACTGCTCGAACTCCCCGGCGTCGGACACCTCGAGCCCGCTGCAGTAGTCGCCGCGTATCAGCTCAGCTGCGGTCGCTGGATCGGTGGTCTCGAGCGCGGTGAAACGGCTCGTGTCGAGTGAGATCGGAGCGTGCCATCCGATGCCGTCTACGCTCGAGCGGATCGCGTCGTCACCGGCCGCTCGACGAATCACGCGCAACGCTTCGTTCAGCGAATGGCGCGCAGCCGGTTGGCTCTTTCTCCCCCAGAGCAGCCCGATCAGGTGATTGCGGCTGTACCGATGTTCGGGGGCGGACCACAGCACGACGCACAGCGCCAGGTGTTTGCGCCAGAGGAGATCGGCCGGTGGCGGCACACCGTCAATCGTCACCACCGGCGGCCCGAGGAGCTGGATCTCGATCAGCGGCACCGGAGCGCACCCCGTTCGGCCCGCGCTCGCCACGCCGCAAAGTCGGGCTCCGCACTGCGCCACAGCTGGCGCACGCGCATGACCAGGACGCACGCTGCAGCCACTTTTCCGCGCTCCAGGAGCAGCTCGGTCCGCAGGATTCGTGCAACTCCCGACAGTGCCGCGTCGATCTCACCCTCGAGCGGCGCACCGGATGGCCAACCGCGGACGTCGTTGTTCTCGTGCCAGACCAGCTCACGCGATGCATCGTCGCTGTGGCCGAGCGCTCGGTGCCAGTGAGCACGCCAGAGGTGTACCAGCCCCCGGACAAAAGGTCCGCGTGCTGTCACGGAAGCGTCAGGCACATCAACCCAGATCCGTTCGGTGAGCCGGAGCGCGCTGTCAGGGCGCGACGTCGTACCGTGAACAAATGCGCGAAGGTAGGTTTCGAGTTCGCCCGCAAGGGCACTGCCGGCAGCGCTTCGACGCAACTCGGCGTGATGTCGTTCTCGCTGGACGGTGTCGTTACGGGCGGCGGCATCGAGTGCAAGCGCCCAGTGTGCCCGGGCCGGACGGAGACCCGCGACGCGTTCGAGAGTCGTCCTGGCAGCCGAGAGTTCGCGCAACGGCGTCTCGATGCCGGCCAACGGAAGTAGTAATCGCCACTCCGCCGCCTGGAGTTGCAGCTCCACATCCAGTGGGTCAGCCACGGCCGCCAGATCAACGGCCGCGATGGCGGCCGCGGGGCGTCCCAACAGCAGGAGCGCGGTCGCTTGCGCGCCAAGCATGGAGACGCGAACCGACACTTCGGCACCCTCGTCGTCGAGCGCGCGAGCAATCTCGAGTTGGTCGAGCGGATTGTCGAACTGCAGGCCGAGGCGAACGACGCGCGCGAGTTTATCGCCATCCGCCGTGGCGAGCGCGAACATCCGCAGCGGCACGGCAAGCCAGCGCCGGAAGCGCC
>JANMSC010000077.1:0-12867 GCA_031388885.1 Gemmatimonadales bacterium
TGGTGGTGCGCGACGGCGACACACTGCGCGGGTTCCACAACATCTGCCTGCACCGCGCCGGGCCGGTCGCGTCAGGATGCGGCAAGCGCAACACGCTCCAGTGCCGCTATCACGGGTGGACCTACCGGCTCAACGGCGAACTGTTGCGGGCACCAGAGATGGAGGCAACGGCGGGCTTCCGTCCCGACGAGATGCACCTCATGCCGATACAGGTCGCGAGTTGGGGCGCACTGGTGTTTGCCAACCTCGACTTGAAGGCACCACCGCTGGACCAGTTCCTTGATGACATACCGGCGCGCACCCAACGCTTTGACGCAAAGGCGATGCAGTTCGTCATGCGGAAGTCGTGGCAGGTGGCGTGCAACTGGAAGGTGTACGTCGACAACTACCTCGAAGGGTACCATCTCCCGGTGGTCCATCCCGGATTGCACAAGGAACTGGACTACGATCAGTACCGGGTTGAGCCACATCGATACTGGTCGCTCCAGCACGCACCGCTGCGGCCGGTCGGCGCCAATGCGGCAACGCGCAACTACCTGCCTGTCGAGGGCGACACCGACGCGCAGTACTACTGGCTCTTCCCGAACATCATGTTCAACATCTACCAGGGACAGATGCAGACCAACGTGGTGATCCCCCGGGGTCACGATGCATGTGAAGTGGTGTTCGACTGGTTCGCTGTCAGCCCGCCTGCCGATGCTGCGACCGATCCGGCGTGGGCCCGGTTGGTCGGTTTCAGCGACGAGATCCAGCAGGAAGACATCGAAATCTGCGAACAGGTGCAGAAGAACCTGCGGTCGAGGTCGTACGATCGGGGCCGGTACTCGGCCACCCGGGAAAACGGGGTACACCACTTCCATGGCTTGCTGCACGAGTTTCTGACCTGACGTTTGGGTTGGGCTTTCCGTCACCGTCGCATCAGCCGCCGCGTGGTCCGCCGAGCCGTGGCTGTTGCCACGGGGCACGCGTGGTGTTTGGAGGGCCTCCATCGGACGTCAATGGAGCATCCCCCCGGAGGCAAGATGCGGCCAGACGACGTCATGACTGAGGTGGCGGCTAACGACGACCCCGACGAGCGCCGCCACGCGCAGAAGATGGAAGCCATGGGGCGGCTCGCGGGGGGCATTGCCCACGACTTCAACAACATCCTGGGCATGATCGTGGGGTTTACCGAGCTGGCGCGCGGGGCAGCTCGCGAACGCGAACCGACGATCGTGGCCGACCTCGATGAGGTGTTGCGCGCCGCGGAGCGCGGCAAGGAGCTGGTCGAGCGAATCCTGCGCTTTTCGCGTCGGGAGCACACGCTGCCCGAGGCGATTCATCTCGACACGGTCGTGGCCGATGCAGTCCGGTTGCTGCGCGCGACGATCCCACAGAGCGTGAACATCACGCTGCAGCACGAGGGATACCTCGCGCCGGTGCTGGGCAACGCCACGTCGGTTCATCACCTATTGATGAATCTTGCCAACAACGCGGTTCACGCCATGCCCGACGGTGGGGTGCTCGAGATCCGCCTCGAGCCCTTCGAGGCGCGCGAGACGTTCGTGCATTCCCATCCGGAAGTTCGCGAAGGGTCCTACGTGATGCTGACCGTCCACGACTCCGGTCATGGCATGGACGCCGACACCCGGGACCGCGCGTTCGAGCCGTTCTTCACCACCAAGACTGCCGAACGTGGCACCGGCCTCGGCCTGTCGATGGTGCATGGCATCGTCCGCGAACACGGCGGTGCGGTGTGGCTCGACAGCGAACCGGGGCTGGGCACCACGGTGTGCTGCCTGATTCCGGTGGCCGACGACGTTGCCAACCATCGGGACGCTGCCCCTGACCCGGTACGCCGCAAGGTGGTGATGCTGGTGGATGACGAGCCGGCATTCATCCGCCTCGGCGAGCGCCGGATGCGCGACCTTGGCTATGAGGCCTGCGGCTTCACCGAGCCACACGCTGCGATCGACGCGTTCCGAAGTTCGCGGCGCGAGATCGACCTGGTGATCACCGATTACTCGATGCCACGGATGAACGGGATCGAATTCGCGCGGGAGGTCCACCGCATCCGCCCCGAGGTGCCGATCCTGATGCTCACGGGATATGTCGAGGACTTTTCACTCGCGGCGCTCGAAGCATCCGGCATTCGGCGCGTGCTCACCAAACCGATCACCGTGGCGGCGCTCGCCGATGCCGTGGCGACGGCGCTGACGACGAGTGAGAAGTAACGAGAAGAGAGAAGAGAGAAGAGAGAAGCCCCCTTCTCCCTTCTCCCTTCTCCTGCTTCTTAGGGCGCTCGCCGTGGTCGCAGCGCCTTGAGAATGGCCAGCAATACCACGGCCCCGATGAACGCCACGAAGATGATGCCGGCAAGCCCACCGAACGGCGACGCCACGCCCAGCGCCGCGAAGAGCCAGCCGCCAAGGACGGCACCCACCACGCCAATGATGATGTCGCCGATCAAGCCGTACCCCACGCCGCCCATGACAAACGATGCCAGTACGCCGGCGATGAGGCCGACGATGATCCAGGTCAGGAGATCCATCAGTTCACCAGCAGGATGAGGATGATGATGCCAAGGAGGAGCACAACGAGGGAGATCCTGATCGTCTGGCGGTGCGCCTCCGAATTGATCGCGACGCCTTCAGTTTCACCCGGGAGGAGCACCGGCGTACCGCGCCACTCGGGCTTGAGGCGCGGCCCCGCGAGTAGCCGCTCCGCGGGCGGGGCGGTGGCGCTTGGGGCGGCGGGCGTGACGACGGTCTGGGTGGACGTGGCCGCAGCCGCGTCCTGCGCGCGGGCCGGTGGCGCGAGGGTAGCGAGGGCGAGTACCGCAGCGAGTAACGGAAGCCGCAAACGGGTGGGAACGGGCATACGGGGACCTCCTCCAAGGTGAATTCGACACCTAGGAGGACGACATATACATCTGTTCTGGCACAGGGTAGGAGGGTCGGCAGCGGCCCACCTGAGCCGCAGGCACTCGACTACCCCCGTTGCAGCAGCTCCCGGATCAGTTCGATCTGCTTGTGCGCCGGCATTCCGGCACTCTGTTGCCGGAAGCTGTGTGAGCGCGCGAGAACCTCACCCGAGAGCAGCAGTTCCTCGCGTCGCGTTCCGCTTGCGGCGATGTCGATCGCCGGAAAAACCCGTCGATCGGCGAGCTCACGACTCAACACGATTTCGGCGTTGCCGGTGCCCTTGAACTCCTCGAAGATCACCTCGTCGCCTTTCGACCCGGTGTCCTTGAGGGCGGTCGCAATGATCGTGAGGGAACCACCACCGTGCTTGCGATCGACGGCCCGCGCACTGCCGAAGAATCGCTTCGGTCGCTCCATCGCCTCGGCGCCGATGCCGCCCGACAGCGTCCGCCCCGATCCCTTGTCGATGTTGTTGTACGCGCGCGCCAGGCGGGTGAGCGAGTCCAGAATGATCACTACGTCTTCGCCCAGTTCAACGCGCCGGCGGGCCCGCTCAAGCGTCGTCTCGGCGACGGCGACGTGTCGCGACGCCGCGTGATCGAAACTCGATGCGATCACTTCGCCGGTACCCGCCATCTCCATCTCGGTCACTTCTTCAGGGCGTTCGTCAGCCAACAGGATGTAGATCGTAACATCGGGATGGTTGGCTGCGATGCCGCGCGCGAGGGTAGTGAGCAGCGTGGTCTTGCCGGCCTTGGCCGGTGCGACGACCAGGGCGCGCTGCCCCTTGCCGAGCGGGATCATCAGGTCGACGATGGCGGCCGTGATGTCGCCGTTGCGGGTGGTGGGCCCCGCAATCGTAAGGCGGAGCGGCTCAGTCGGATGGGATGCCGGCAGTTTGGTGAACTCGACACGCTCCAGGCAGATCGAGGGATCGCGTCCAAACACCGAGGTGATTTTCTCGAGCGCCGGTCCCTTGCCGTTGCGCGATGGGTTGGCCTCGCCGATGATCTCGTCGCCCGGACGGAGTTTGGCGCGTGAAATGACGGATTGCGGTACGAAGACATCGCCATTGCCCGGGAGGTAACTCGCATCCCTCCGTCGCAGGAATCCACCACCGCGATCGACCAGTTCGAGTACGCCTTCGGCTGTGATGAGTTCGCCCGATCCGCCCGACTCCGGCGGTCTGGAATGGACTGCGGCGCTACCCCCCCCCGAGCCGTGGCCACCACCGCGTCCGCCATGCCCGCTGTCGGAGCCGCTTCCCGGGCCCCCACGCCCACGTCCGCGCCGACGCGGCGGGCGCCCACGCGGTTCACTCATGATGACGTCCCAGGCGCAGAACGCGTGTGGCGCCCGCATCGGCGGTCGGAAGGAACGGAGTGGCGATCAATGGCGGATGGGGCATCGAGCACTGCAGTCGGGTGAGCATGGCGATCCTGGAATGGGAGCAGATATCGGTGTCGCGCACGCGGGGAACGCGGCGGGCGACGACCGGAACATCCAACAGAACAACATGGTGTGGGTGGGCGGCGACGGGCGTCATGCGCTCCAAGTCGTACCGCGGTAACGCATCAAACGGGTATCGAACATCGGGTCCGGTGGATGGAGACGCCGTACGCCATAGTACGACACAGGCAAATCAGGCGACACGAGCCGAAAAACGCCAGTCCCCGGATGCAAATGGGGGTGACGCAGGACGCATGAGTGCCAGAAGCGTGCCGTGGACTCGCCTTACGGTGCCAGCAAGCTTCCGTGGGCCGGTGCCAGTTCGGCCGTGAAGTGGCGGAGCGTTGGGGGCTGGCGAGTGATTTTGAGTCCGCGGATGCGACCACGGCGTTCGCCGACATACACCAGAACCTCGGCGAGATAGTCCACGTGGCTCTGGGTATACACCCGTCGCGGGAACGCAAGACGGACGAGTTCCATGGCGGCGGGCTTCTCGGAGCCATCGGGTTGCCGGCCGAACATCACCGACCCGATCTCGACTGACCGGATACCACCCACGAGATACAGCACGCACGAGAGCGCCCACGCCGGATACTCCGCTGCGGGGATGTGAGGCAGCATGCTTGCGGCATCGATATAAAGGGCGTGGCCGCCAGGTGGCGTGACCATTGGAATGCCAGCTGCCGCGAGACGATCGGCTAGATACTCGACAGACCGTACCCGGTACCGCAAGTAATCCTCGTCAAGTGCCTCGTCGAGGCCGATCGCGATGGCCTCGAGGTCGTACCCGGCCAAGCCACCGTAGGTCGGAAATCCTTCGGTGAGAATCAGGTTGTCACGGCACCGTCGGGCCAGGTCGTCGTCGGTGATCGCCAGGAATCCGCCGATGTTCGCCATACCATCCTTCTTGGCGCTCATGGTGGCGCCATCGACTTCGGCGAACATCGCCTGCGCAATCTCCAGCGGCGACTCAGCGGCGTGTCCTGGTTCGCGCTGCTTGATGAACCACGCGTTCTCCGCGAAGCGGCATGCGTCGAGAAACAGGGGTACTCCCGCGCGCTGGCAGATCGCCCGGGCGCCTCGGAGGTTTTCGAGTGCGACCGGCTGGCCGCCACCCGAATTGTTGGTCACCGTCATCATCACGACCGGGACGCGACCGGGGTTCTCTGCCAGCACGCGCTCAAGCGCCGCGAGATCCATGTTGCCCTTGAACGGGTGCGCGACGCCGGGCTGACGACCCTCGGCAATCGGGATGTCGAGCGCCGTCGCACCGCGCGCTTCGACGTTGGCGCGGGTGGTGTCGAAGTGCGTGTTGTTCGGAACGATGTCACCCGCTTTCACCATCGCACCGAAGAGGATCCGTTCGGCCGCACGTCCCTGGTGGGTTGGGATCACATGTGGCAGTCCGGTGATCCGCTGCACGGCCGCCTGAAATCGGTACCACGAGTCGGCACCGGCGTATGACTCATCACCCATCATCATGCCGGCCCATTGGCGTGACGACATCGCTCCGGTGCCAGAATCTGTCAGCAGGTCGATCAGGACGTCGCGTGCCCGGATCAGAAAGAGGTTGTAGTGTGCGGTTTCGAGCGCGGCGTCGCGCTCGGCGCGTGTCGTCTGCCGAATCGGCTCAACGCTCTTGATTCGGAACGGTTCGATGATCGTGCGAGGTTCAAACATCAGGCCCTGATGGCGCCGTAACGCCAGTAGAGGAAGACGGGAATGCCAAGGAGCAGCAGGCCGCCGCCGCGCACGGCGTTGCCAGGATTCGACGTGATCGAACCGATCACGACATACACGGCGGCGGCAATGAACCCAATCGTGCTCCACGGATGGAACGGGGCGCGGTAGGGCACCGGCCGGTTGCCGTCGCGCTTGCGGAGTACGAACAATGCTGCTGCCGTGAGACCGAAGAAGATCCAGTCGGCAAACACGACATAGTCGAGGAGCTGGCCGTAACTGCCCGAGAAGAGGAGAACCACGGCCCACGCGCCCTGCAACAGGAGAGCCGCCACGGGTGTGCGCCATGTCGGGTGCAACCGCGCAAACGTGGCGAAGAAAAGCCCGTCACGGGCCATCGCCTGATACACGCGCGGTGATACGAGGATGACCAGGTTGAGGAAGCCGAAGGTCGACGCGACGATTCCGGCCGCGATCAGGCGTCGCCCGCCCTCGCCCGCGACCGCCGCCATCGTGTCGGCGGCCGGACGGGTACTCGCCGCGAGTCCGTCCACCCCGAGGGCTCGGAGGTATGCCACGTTGACGAGCAGGTACGCGACCACCACGGCGAGCACGCCGAGAATCAGCGCACGGGGCAAGTCCCGTTCGGGATCAAGCAGTTCCTCAGCGACGAAGTTCGTCTGCTGCCATCCGCCGAACGCGAACAACACCGGCACCAGCGCCGCGCCAACGGCGAGGATGAGCCCGCCTTCAGGTGCGATTGGCGCGGTTGCGACGGCCGGCGCCGCGGGCGCACCGAAGGCTGCGACGATCAGCGCTGCGATGGCTGCGAGTTTGAGGATCGTGAAGGTGTTCTGCGTCCACGCCGCTGGGCGCACACCCACGATGTTGAGGGCGGTCAGGAAGAGGATCGCGCCGGCAGCCAGTGGTTGTCGCGCCGATTCGGTCCAGCCGAGCAACGGCACGGCGTAGCTCGCGAACGTCATCGCGACCGCGGCGATTGCACCGGTCGCCATGATGAGCAGCAGGGCCCAGGCGTAAAGAAAACCGGCGAGCGGCCCAAACGCCTCGCGGAGGTAGGCATAGCCTCCACCAGCGCGTGGCCGCCGTCGACCGAGTTCGGCGAAGACGAACGCGCCGACCAGCGCGATCACCGCTCCGAGGCACCACACGGCGAGCGTGAGCGCAGGCGTGCCCACGCGTTGGGCCACAACCGCCGGATTGAGAAAAATGCCCGACCCGATGATCCCGCCGATCACCATCATCGTCGCGGAAAAGAGTCCGAGGCGGCGGGCGTAGCCCACCTGGTCGTGCGAAACATCGCTCAGGGTGACCTCGCCGATGGGGTGGTGCCAGCGGATCGATGACGGCAGCAACGTGGAGTGTCGCGGTTCCCGCCGATGGGCGCAAGCGTCTAGCTTCCCGTCGCGTTGCAATCTCCCACTCCGAGGCGCGTTCCGGCGATGATGCGTACCAGCCTGCTCTGGCTCTCCCGACAGAAGTCGATCTTCAATTTTGTCCGCCGCAACCGGCTCGCGCGCAAGTTCGCGTCGCGATTCGTGCCCGGTGAATCCCTCGATGAGGCGCTGGCGGTCGCGCGTGAGCTGAAGGCCCGGGGGCTGACCGTATCGCTCGACCTGCTCGGTGAGAGCGTGGTCAATCCCGAGGAAGCCGAGCACGCGCGCGACATGTATATCACGATCGTGCGCGCGATGCACCAGGAAGGACTTGACGCCAATGCGTCGCTGAAGCCGACGCAGATGGGCCTCGACATCGACGAACCACTCTACCACGCTAGCGTCCGAGCGATCCTCGGGGTGGCCAGAGAGACCGGCGGGTTCGTCCGGATCGACATGGAGAGTTCCGCGTACACAACACGAACCCTCGAGTTCTTTGGCACCCTGATTCCGGAGTTCATTGCGAACACCGGCGTGGTGATCCAGGCGGCACTCCGGCGCTCGACTGACGACATCGAACAGCTCATTGCGCAGGGGGCTCGCGTCCGCCTCTGCAAGGGTGCGTACCTCGAGTCACCATCGGTCGCCTACCCCGCCAAGGCAGACGTCGACGCGCACTACATCCGGTTGATGGAACGATTGCTCACCGATGGCCACTATCCCGCGATCGCCACCCACGACGAGGCGATGATTGATCACGCGAAACGGTTTGTCGCCGACCGCGGGATACCGCACGACCGCTTCGAGTTCCAGATGCTGTACGGGGTGCGGCGCGACCTGCAGGACGCGCTCGTACGGGAAGGCTTCCGGATGCGCGTGTACGTGCCGTTCGGCTCCCAGTGGTATCCCTACCTGATGCGACGCCTCGCCGAGCGTCCGGCCAATATCGCATTCATCCTTGGCAACGTCGTCAGGGAGGGCGTTCGTCGCTCGTGAGTGAGTTCACACTCGGCGGGTACATGGCGCTCCACGATCGCGCCGCCGCGTTTACCGGTAGTGACGGGACCGCGTACTCCGTGGCGCTCTGGGTGGATGACGATCCCGACGACCGCGGTCGCTATGGCGGCGCGCTGCTCTTCGTGCGTTGGACACCATCGGGTGACGCACCGGTAGGCCATCACGAAACCGACTATCTCGTCTGGGGACGCACGCCGGGCGAGGCGGAACAACGCCTCGGCGCTCTTTCCTTGTATGACGTGAAAACGCTACTCGACGAGCTGATCGCCGCTGGTCGGCCGGAGGACGTGTGAGGGACATCATTGCCACCGTGCTATCGCGCGATGGCGGCACGTATCGTGTGCTACTCGACGGTCAGGAGCGTCTCGCGATCCTGCGGGGCAAAGCCAAGCGCGCCGAGGAACGCGCCGTCGCAGGCGACCTCGTGCGCATCGACCCATCGACGTTCGACGACGACGTGATCGCGATCGATGCGGTCGAGCCACGCCGGTCGCTGATCGCTCGCCGTGTGCCGGAAGGCCGGGGCACCCGCCCGGTCGCAGCGAATGTCGATCAGGTTGTGGTGGTAACGGCCGCCGCCGAACCTGCGCCGATCCTGCAGCTCATCGATCGCCTGCTCGTGGTGGCCGAAACGAACGACGTCCCGGCATCGGTGGTCGTCAACAAGTGCGATCTCGGCTCAGCCGAGCCGATCATCGCACACCTCGAGGCGGCTGGGTATCAGGTGTTGCCGACTGCGGCGCGAGCTGGCCTTGGCCTCGAAGCACTGCGGTCGCTCCTAGTCGGGCGCGTATCGGGGTTTACCGGGCCGAGCGGCGCCGGCAAGTCGTCGTTGCTCAACGCGCTCGAGCCTGGACTTGGCCTGCGTGTTGGTGAAGTGTCACGCAAGGTCAAGCGTGGCACGCACACGACGGTCACCGCGTCGATGATCCCGATCGCCGTCGGTGGTTTCGTGGTGGATACGCCGGGGTTCAGTGAAGTCGGTGTCTGGGATCTCGATCCGACCGACGTGGCAGAGTGTTTTCCCGAACTGCGCGCAGTCGCCGGCGAATGTCGCTTCGGCGACTGCCAGCACCGTACCGAACCCGGTTGCGCTGCGCGAGGGCTGGTGGAATCGGGCAAGATGCCAGCCGAGCGATTCGCCAGTTACCTGGCCATTCTGGCCGAGTTGGAGGGGACGCCCAAGGATTGGGAATAACACCCTCAGGTGCGACACACGTGTCGCACCTGATTGCCGTTTACGGCAACCGCGCCCCCCGCCGGCATTCCACCACCCCATCCGCCGGAACTCGCGCGCATTCACTCGTGCGCCGCGCGGGGTCGATCGGATACAGGGTTCCGATCTGCTCACCCACCGCGTTCCAGCACTGCCGGCGATTTTCTCCGAACGCAACCTCACGACAAAATTTCACGCCGTCTTCCGGCTGTGCCGTGACGTCGATGAAGTTCTTCACGACGCCAACGAAGCACCACGGTTGGTAGGCCGGATCGCCTTGTGAACAGAATTCGATCGCCTTGGGGGTCGACTGCGCCGACGCCCCACTCGCGTTGGTACCGAGACTGAGATAGCACTGATTGCGGTGCAAGGCATCGACACGGTCGCACTGCGTCATCGCCTTGCCGAAGTCGTGTCCGGTGGCGGTGAGGATGATGCCGCCCTGCACCTGGTAGCACGAACGCAAGTACCGGCTGCCGACGATGGTGCATGGGTAGAGCGCGTCACTGGAGTCGCGCATGCGGAAGGTGATGGCAGCGGGGTCGGGCGTGTGATGTCCACCATGCGTGGGCGCCGCCTTCGCACTGTCGGGTGGCGGTGGCGCGCTGTCGCCCACGGTCGCGGCCAGCGCGCGTGCTGAAGTGTGATGTCGTCCGGGCTGCGAGGCGACGGCGTTCTCCATGAAGGCCCCGCCGTAGCACGACTCCCGGTCCCACGCGCTGGGAAGCCAGTCGCATCCCGTCAACGCCGTTGGCAGCTCCCATGCAAAGGCCATCTCAAAGCCGTGGCCGAGGCCATGCACGCACTGAAACCTCAGCCACCGATCTTCCGGGGCGGCCGCCACCTTGTCGCACAGCTCGACGGCCCGCAGCGAATCAACCGCGCCCTCCGCGGTCAAGTACGCCTGGATGACACCGTGGTAGCACCCCGATTGAAAGAGTCCGGTGCAGCTGCGAAACACCGCAGCGACATCGTCACCAGGCTTCCACGCCTGGATGCCGATCACGTGCGTGAACCCATGGCCCTCACGAATCACGTCATCGTCGCCGCGCGAGAGTTGCTCGAGGGCGCCGAGAGCAAGTCGTACGCGATGCCCTGACGCCAGCGCGAGAAAGTAGTCCTCGAGGCACGATTGGCGTGCATCGGCGTCGCCGTCCTTGCACTGGCGGCGACCGAGGTCGGCGAGCCGTGACGTGTCGCCGCGTGCGGCCAGCGAGTCCATCTGCGCGCGAGCGTCTTGCGGCGGTAGCGGCGAGCAGCCAGCCGACATCAGGAGGAGTGACATCAGGGCAGGATATCTCATGCCTTCTTCGCCCAGCGGTTGCCGTCACGCGTCTCGACTTTGGTCATCATCCGGTCGAACGCCTCCTGCAAGTTGATTCCTTCACGGTTGGCCATGCAAATAACCACGAACAGGATGTCGGCCATCTCCATCCCGACGTCGCCGTCGAGCTCTTCGGGCTTCTTGGTTTTCTGGCCGTAGCGGTGGTTGACTTCGCGCGCCAACTCGCCCACTTCTTCGCTCAAGCGCGCCATGTTGGTGAGCGGATGAAAGTAGCCTTCCTCGTACTGTGTGATCCACGCATCGACCCGCGATTGACACGCATCGAGAGTCATGGTGACGCGCTCGGTGTGAGGGCGGCGATGAGTGCCTTGCTGAAAGCGCCGAGGTCGGCCGGCGTGCGCGATGAGATGAGATTGCCGTCGACCACCACCGGTGCGTCTTCCCAGATCATGCCCGCATTGACGAGGTCATCGCGGATCGCACCCACGGAGGTGCCACGTCTCCCACGCACGATGCCCGCCGAGATCGGTACCCATCCGGCGTGGCAGATGAACGCGATCGGCTTGACTGCCTCGTGGAACGCGCGAGTGAGGGCGAGAAGCCGCTGATTGCGCCGCATGATGTCGGGCGCCCAACCCCCCGGGATCACGAGCGCATCAAAGTCTGCCGCCTCGACCTCGTTCACCGAGGTATCGACGGTGAGCGGGTAACCGCGTTTCCCCTGATACGTCGGCTCGCCCAATCCGGCAACGACCGTCGTCGCGCCTTCCTCTTCGAGCCGAATCTTGGGATACCAGAGCTCGAGGTCTTCGTAGTACGGCGCGGCAAAAAACAGGACCCGACGACCGGCAAGCGACATGGCAGCCCTCCTCCGTAATCCGGGGAATCTAGCCGATGGTCCCTTCGCGGTACCGGTCGGCAGGCACATATTTGCTAACCTACTCCCCGCGGACACGTTGCGATGCGCTCCAGAGAACGGATCCTCACCAACCTCGAGCATATCTACCGGGAGTCGTATGACCGCGCCAAGGTGGGCGGCCACGACAACCGAATGGTCGAGCTCGACAATGCATTCATGCGCGACCAGCTGATGCTCGAGATCCTGCTCGACATCCGCGACCTCTTCGCCGTGACGCCAGCGGCCCCAGCTTCCAGCGGCAAGTCGGCGCTGGAAAGCCTCGAGGCGCTGCGTCGCCTCACTCGTCTCTGACCACGGAGGCAGTTCTGCGCCACCTCGCCCGGCTTGCCCTGGTTCCGCTGTTCATCGCCGCCCGTGCGGCGGTGGTGCGGTGGGGCGATGACGCCGGTGGGGAGCTGCTGCTCGCGACTGACACCGATGTGGTGGAGGGGATCCGTTTGTTTCGGTGACTGGCGGGGGGCATGAGGCATGAGGCATGCTCGCCTCTCGCTTCTCCCTTCTCGCTTCCCCCTCTCGCCTACCGCCGACACCTCAGAGAGGCCATTTTCCCCCCATGGCAACTCGTACTCAGGCCCGGCCGAAGGCGACCGCGAAGCTCGACAAGAGCGACCTCCTCGAGCTCTTTCGGGTGATGGTCATGTCGCGACGGCTTGACGACAAGGAAATCCTGCTCAAGCGCCAGAATCGCATCTTCTTCCAGATATCGGGCGCGGGTCACGAAGCGGTGCTCGCCGCGGCGTCGAAGGTGTTCCGGGCCGCACACGACTGGTTCTATCTCTATTATCGCGATCGCGCGCTGTGCCTCGGCTTGGGGATGACGCCGCTCGAGCAACTCCTGTCAGCAGTCGCAGCGGCAGACGATCCCAACTCCGGTGGCCGCCAGATGCCGTCGCACTGGGGGCACAAGGACCTCAACATCGTTTCGACGTCGAGCCCGACCGGCACCCAGTTCCTGCAGGCCGTCGGCTGCGCCGAGACATGGCTTCGCGCGTCGGGCGATG
>JANMSC010000338.1:0-1831 GCA_031388885.1 Gemmatimonadales bacterium
CTCGAAGTGGGCCGCCATCGCGAGGTAGGCGTAGAACGACGCGAGCTCGAGGTTGATCTGTTCGTTGAGCGCAGCCTGCACCTGGGTCGTCAGCATCGTGATCTCACTTGTGATGTTGGAAGGTCGCCAAAGATACCGGCGCGGCGACGCACCGGGACTGTCCCGGCCTGAAACATGGACCCGGCCCCGCGCGTCCGGCAGGGTCCCGCTGCGACCCTCACGCCGGGCAAGGCATCATTCACAGTGCCATGACGAGAGCCCTGACGATGGATGCCCTGTCCCCGACCGACTCCGCCGCCGTGGTCGCCCGCGCCAAGCAGGGTGACCCGGTCGCACTCGAAGCGCTGTATCGGGCCTACGGCACCGGGGTCTACAACCTCGCTCGGCGCATCTGCCGCACCACCGAAGACGCCGAAGACGTGCTGCAGGAAACGTTTTTCGAGGTCTGCCGCAGCATTCGCACCTATCGCGGTGACGGGTCGGTCTGGGGATGGATCCGCTCGGTTGCATCGAGCAAGGCGCTGATGCGCCTCCGTCGCAACAAGTATCGTGCGACCGACGAGCTCGACGACGAGCTCTCCCCGGCGCGGCACACCAGTCCCGCGCTGAAGATGGACCTCGAGGCTGCGCTCGATCGGCTGACCGACACGGCTCGCGCGGTGGTCTGGCTGCACGACGTCGAGGGATACACCCACGAAGAAATCGCCACCCAGATGGGCAAGACCGCGAGCTTCTCCAAGTCGCAGCTCGCCCGGGCGCACCAACGCCTGCGGGTCTGGCTCGGCGATGGAGTGACCACCTCATGACCATGCACCTGACGATGGACCAGCTGCTCGCCGTGCGTGATGGCAACCGCAGCGAACCGGAATTCGCTGACGCGCATGCGCACGTGGCCGGTTGCGACCTCTGCCGGAACGAACTCGACCGGTTGCATCAGCGTACCGCGCGGCTCCGCGCGCTCCCGACCATGTCACCCGCCCGCAATCACTTTCCCGCGGTGCGTGCGCGTTGGCAGTGGGAACGCACCCAACGTCGGGTGCGGCTGGCGTCGGCTGTCGGCATCGTGGCAGCCGCCGTGCTGCTCGTCACCGTGGTGGGCCGCGACCTGATGCAGCCACCGCGACTCGACGCTGAACAGCAGCTCGAATCCGCGATCAACAAGTCGCAGCAGCTCGAGGCGGCCCTTCGCGAGTACCGTCCCGACGACCGCGTGGTCGATGGCCGCACGGCGCAGCTGGTGATCGTGATCGAAGACCGGATCGCCGACCTCGACAACAAACTGCAGGACGCCGCCCGCCTCGATCACACGATGCGGATGCAGCGCCAGGTGGAACTGTGGCAGCAACGGGTCGGATTGATGGATGCCCTCGTGGACGTTCACGTAACGAGAGCAAGCAATGTGGACCTCTGAGCGGTCCATCTCACAACGTCGCAAGGAGCAGTTGATGCGCAGCGCCACACTTGTTCTCCTCGCCCTCACGGTGACCGCGCCGCTCGCCGCGCAGGACCAGGCAACCGTTGAACGGCGCCGGGCGACGGAGCGGTCGGTCGAGTCCGAACGCGCAATGCGTGCCGACGAAGTCAGGCTGCGCACCGACATTGTGCGGCGGGTGCGCGCGTTGGAGCCCTTGCTCGCCCGCACCATCGCGATGGCGGTGCGTCCGCGCCTCGGCGTCTCCGTCGCGCTCGACGCCCGCGACACCGACAGGTATGGCGCCTATCTCAATGGCGTCACCCCAGGCGGACCGGCCGACAAAGCCGGGCTGCGCGCTGGCGACATCATCACGAAGATCGGCAAGTCGTCCCTCACCACCCGCGACAACATGCGGCG
>JANMSC010000159.1:0-2912 GCA_031388885.1 Gemmatimonadales bacterium
CACGCCAGCGGCAGCTCCGATGTGCGTCTCGAAGGGGCTGACCACGATCACATGCATGCCGCTGCTGGCTGCGACCGCCGCGAGATGCTCAGCCGCTCGCAGACCGCCGCACTTGATCAGCTTTATGACCACGTTGTCGGCCGCGCGGCTCTCGATCACTCTGAGCAGGTCCCGCATCGTGTGGACACTCTCGTCCACTGTGACGGGCACGCCGGTCTCCGCGCGTATGGCCTGTAGGCCGGTCAGATCCCACGCAGAGATCGGCTGCTCGCAGTACTCGACCGCATCGCTGAGGGCTCGCACCACCCGGATCGCGGTCGGCAGGTCGTAGCCCTGGTTGGCATCGATGCGGATACGCGTTTCCGCCGGTACGGCGTCCCGGACCGCGAGGACCCGCTCCACATCAGTGCGCGCATCGACGCCGACCTTCAGCTTGAGGGTGCGGAAGCCGCGCTCCGTCCAGCGCAGCGACTCCCGGATCGCTTCCTCGTTCGGCATGATGCCGATCGCCCGCGTGACGCCGAAGCCCTCCGGGCGGCGCAATCCCCCGAGCTGCGTGTACACCGGCTGCCCGGAGACCTGCCCCCGCAGGTCATAGAGGGCCATGTCCACCGCGCACTTCGCGCTTCGGTTCTCGGGGAGCTGCTCGTCGAGTGTCGCCATGATCGCGTCGTGGTCGAGCGGGTCCCGCCCCACCAACGCGGGCAGGAACACCTGCTCGAGGTGGAGCTTGATCGAGATGGCCGTCTCGCCAGTGAAGAACGGCAGGGGTGACGCTTCACCCAGGCCAACGCGCCCCTCGTCGTCGGTCAGTTGAACGATGACGTGTGGGCGGAGGGAGGGCGCTGCTCCGTAGCTCGTCGTCAATCGGCTGTGCGTGGCCACCTCGATCAGCCAGCACGCCCACGCAGCGATCTTCATTGACAGCCTCCCACGGCTGGAACACGGATGAGCGGCTCCCGGGCGGCTGGCCCGCGAGCCGCTCCCGTGCCTATGTCCGCCAGAGCTTGTGGGTGTAGGTCAGCGCGTCACGGATGCCCATTTGCGGGAGGTCGTTGATGGCTTTGCTGAGCGCGATGATCTCGGTCCAGTAGTAGACCCAGATCACCGGCACGTCGTCATAGAGCCGCTTCTGGATGTCGTGATACAGCGCCACGCGCTTCTTGTGGTCTGAGCTGACGCGCGCCTCGGCCATGAGCCGGTCCACGTCCGGGTTCGAGTACATGTAGTGGTTGAAGGCGCCAGTGGTCGTGTATTCCGCGGTCTTGTCCGGGTCCGGGGCCGTGATGCGCCACCCGGTGCGCGCGTCGTAGTCGCCGGGGCGGGAGTTGCCGCGCTTTAGATAGACGTTGAACTCCTCGACCTCGATCTTCGTCTCGACACCGATCTTCTTCCAGTCCTGCTGTACGGCCAGGGCCATCTGCTCCCGCACGGCGCTGCCCTTGTCGACCATGAAGCCGAAGGACATCTTCTTGCCGTTCTTCTCGAGGATCCCGTCGGGCCCGGGCTTCCAGCCGGCTTCCGCGAGCAGCTGCTTGGCCTTCTCTGGGTCGTAGGGGTATGGCTTGAGGTCCTTGTTCTGGAACTCACCGAACGCCGTGCCATACGCGCCTGCGGCAAGTGGCGCCTCGGCGCGGAGGATACGTTCCACCATCAGCTGCCGGTTGGAGGCAAGGGCCAGGGCACGGCGAACGCGCACGTCATTGAATGGCTCCCGCGAGGCATTGAGCGGGAAGTAGAACGTGTTCGGCTGTTCGACGGTGAAGAAGTTGAGATTCTGCTGGCCTTTCAGCGTCTCCTTGTGGGCGGGCTCGATCAGCGCGAGGTCCAGCTCCCCGGTGCGCAGCTGCGCGACCTGGGTGTTGATCTCCGGAATGATCTTGTAGACGAGCCGATCGAGGTGAGGGCGACCCTCGTAGTACTCCTCGAAAGCCGCCATAGAGATGTGGCTGCCCTTCACGATCTCCGTCACCTTGAATGGCCCTGTGCCGATCGGCTTCTGGACGTAGTCGGTGAGAACGTTGAGATCCTGGCCGTCCAGCAGGTGCTTTGGCGCGATGACGATGTTGTAGCCAAGCTGGATCGGGAGGGAGGAGTACGGTTTGTCGAGGATCAGCTTCACGGTCTGGTCATCAACGATCTGCACTTCCTTCAGTCCGCTGAGATTGCTGCGGAAGAGTGCGTTGACCTTCGGGTTCACGATGTTCTCGAGCGTGAACTTCACGTCGGCGGCGCTGAAGGGCTTGCCATCGTGCCACTTCACACCCGCTCGGAGCTTGAAGGTCCACGAGAGGCCATCCGGCGACGACTCCCAGCTCGTCGCCAGGTCCGGCACCGCGCGCATGGTGCCAACCTCGTACTTGGTCAAGGTGCTCCAGACGGGCTTGGCGGCCATGACCGTGGAGAATTGGCCGGCCCAGGTGAACGGGTTGAAGGTGGGGTCAGAGATGAGGGCCAGCGACATCTGGCCGCCGCGCTTGGCACTGCCGCCCGCGGGCTGCTGCGACCCCGCTGCGGGGCCTGCTGACGTCGTTGGAGCACATGCCGCCAGAAGTGATGCGCCTGCGACGAGGGACGCGCGTTGAAGGAGCATGCGACGGGTGATGGGGCGAGTGCGGTTCATCTGAAGATCCTTTCTCAGCGGGTCCTAACGGCGAGTCTGAAAGGGATCGAGTGCGTCGCGCAGAGCGTCTCCGAGGGCATTGAAGGCCAGGACGGCCAGCAGGATCATCGCGCCAGGGTAAAAGGCCAAGTCGGTTCTGCTCCAGATGAAGTTCTGCGCGCCCGCCAGCATGTTACCCCAGGTAGGTGTGGGCGGGGCTATCCCCAGCCCCAAATATGAGAGTGCCGACTCAGTCAGGATCGCGTTCGCCACACCGAGCGACGCGGCCACGATGGTCGTGGGGGCTGCC
>JANMSC010000170.1:0-1951 GCA_031388885.1 Gemmatimonadales bacterium
GACATCCGTGCCAACCATGAAGATGTTCGAATTCGGGATTTGAATTCCCACATGCACCGGGATATTAGGGAGATTGAGCCCGATCCCCGCGAAGAACGTCTGCCCGCCATCTCGCGTTTCCGTCGCGCGCGGCGCATTGAGTGTCGAGGCCGTCGCGATCACGTGGTTCACGTCCGCCGGATCGATCACGATGCGAGTGAAGTTGCGCGTTACGCCGAACACCAGGCGCAACCAGGTCGCTCCGGCGTCGCGCGACACGGCCAGCACCCCGTCGCTTGTCGCCGCCCAGATCACGCGAGAGTCCGTCGACGCCACCGCAAGCGCGGTGATGAACCCGGACCCACGGGTCAGGTCCTCGACAATCACCTGCCAGTTGATGCCCTCGTTCGTGGTGCGGTACAGTCGATGGGTGCCGAAGTACAGCGTCGACCCTGACACGGGGTCCATTACGAGTGGGCGCGGGATCCCTGCCCTGTCCTGGAAGACGATGCCATCGGAGCGCGACGCTTCCTTCACGCCACGGCTCTGCCGCAACACGAAGTTGCTGAACGAGTGTGTGACCCACACCGTGGACGGATCGCGGCGGTCTAACACTGTGAACCCGCCGTCGCCGAGCAGTGACAGGTTGCTCCACACCGACGAGCCGGTGTAGTAGATCGCGTTATTATCCTGCAGTCCCGCGTATATCCAGAGTCCCGATGGATGCACCGAGATGCCCTGGTATACCTGCGTAATCGCGAGTCCGAGGTTGCGGGCACGCCATGTGCGCCCGCCGTCATGCGAGAGATAGATGCCCCCGTCGGTGCCAGCGGCCATCTGGTCAGGATCGCTTGGGCTGAACGTTATCGCGTGCCAGTCCACGTGGATGTGCTCTGCGGTGTGCCGGAAGGTCAGACCACCATCCTCCGAAAGGAACGCCCCAACTCCAGCGATCCAGATCCGATTGGCGTTGCGTGGGTCCACCGCGAACGCGAGGTCATATTCGGCCTGCGCTCCAAAGGTCGCTGGATAGGCGCCGCCGTCGGTAACCACTCCGGCAGCGGGGAGGCGCGTCCACTGTAGTCGCGCGTCGTCCCACCGGAAGACGCCCAAGTACTGGCGAGTCTGCAGATCCCCGACAAGCGCGAAGACCATACCCGGCGCAGCGGGCGACGTGGCGAGTTCCATGCGCGCGAATGTTGCACCGCTCGCGAGGGGAGTCGGCAACGCTGTCCACCCGATCCCTCCGTCCACCGACCGCCACAGGGTGCTGCGAGGATTCGCGTTCCCCTGCAAGACCGCCGCAAAGAAGACGCCCGGGCGCGTGGCATCGGCAATCACCGAAGTCGCGAAGCCGGCGATCCGCTGCGACCACGCCGCTCCACTGTTCACCGACGCATACACCCCGCGGGTAGTCGCCACCAGTACGGTGGTGCTCAGATTCGACCCTGCGGTTCGTTTGTCGATCGCCATGTGGAAGGTGTGGGCGTCGAGCAGGGTGGTGGTCTGCGGCGGGGCCCACGTGTTGCCGCCATCGATCGAGCGCAGCACGCCGCACCCGGTCTGTACCATACTCCGTCCGTCCCCGGTGCCGGCGTAGATGATGCTCGGATTCACGGGGTCAATCACCACCGCTCCGATGGACGACGTGCACTGCTGGTCGGTGAGCGGGGTCCACGACGTTGCGCCGGTCGTCGTGCGCCACACGCCTCCCTGCGAGCCTAGCAGCACCGTGCGACTGTCGGTGGGATGAAAGGCGATCGAGTTCACGCGCCCCGACTTCATCTCGCCGCCGTACACGCCGCCGAACGACTCCTGGTTGATGAACAATCCGGCCGGCCCTAACGAGCGCCAGCTGGCATCCGCCAGCGCGCCGGCCGTGGCGTTAGGCATCGCCGTCACCTGCTGCCAGGCCCGGTAGAGTGCACCAGCGGGAATCTCGCCGGAGGCGTCGGCTCGTTGGGCCACATAG
>JANMSC010000197.1:0-1963 GCA_031388885.1 Gemmatimonadales bacterium
GTGGCCGTCAGTGCGGGAGAGGCCGAGAAGATCGAGCGGGCGAGGCGCATCGCCAACGAAGCCGCGAGTCGACTCGATCTGCCGGAGCGTCTAGAGCTATCGGACCTGGTGACGGATCAATCGTTCATTGGCGATGGCTACGGCATCCCCACCGAGGGCGGACTCGAAGCGATCGCGTTGCTGGCCCGGTCGGAAGCGATCCTGCTGGATCCCTGCTACACCTCGAAGGGCATGGCCGCCCTGATCCAGCATGTGCGCAGTGGTGAGCTCGGTGCGGCCGACACGGTGGTGTTCCTTCACACTGGCGGCATGCCGGCGGTGTTCACGGATGGCTTCGTCGAGGCGTTTACTCACCGTCACGACTAGGCGCACAGGCTATTGGCTGGGCTCCTGGAGCCACGCTCGAGGCACTTGGCTGGCGTCGGCCTGCCTTTCGAAGCGCCGCTGAGATTCCTCCGCTTGCGCCAAGGCCAGTTGCCGACGTTTACGCAAGGCGTCCAACAAGGCTTGTTCCCGCGGATCCTCGTGACTCGCGCCGGCAAGGGCAGCTACTTCTTTGCGCGCCACCGCAATCAGCGCCCAATGCTTTGCCGCCTGGCTGCGCCACTGCTTCTCGTCAGGGACAGTCTCCGCCTTCACAGCCGTCGGCGCCTCAACCGCCGGGCTGGCGTTCCCAGGCGGCGCTGGCAGAGGAGGGGTCGACGGCGGCACTTTGGTTCGCGCGGCCGCGGAACGCTGGTCCGGGTCATCGGACAGACTGGAATTGGTGAACGTCTTGGAAGTCTTCCGAATGCTGTCGCGGCGTGCCTCCTCTTGTCGAGCGATGTCGGCCAGCGATTGAGCGAAGATGGTGGACGTCGCCAACGCGATGGCCACGGCAATAACAAATCTCCCAGTGCGTGTCATCAGCTCTCAATCCATCCCAAGACGTCGTTGGTGTATACGATCGTTGGCGGTGCGGATGGGGGAGCGGGCGGGCTCAAGCCGGCGAAGCTGCCATTGTAGGTGATTACCGGACGGCCGGAAATCACGCTACTGACCACATGATCTGTCGCTGGCGAAATCGTGGGCAGGTTCTTGACAATGATTCGGCCACGAATGTCCGGATTGCCTGAGATCATCAACTGGTTGCGCACCAGGCTCTGCCCCTCGACTGTGGTTGGGTCGATGTCGACGTTGCCGCTCATCTTCAGATCGCCATCCGTGATGAACTGATACAGGGCGTTGTTCTGAGGCGTGAAGGTCGGGTTGCCCGATACTTCGATCGAACCGGTGGCGATTATCGACAACGCCAGCGGGTCGCTGTTGCCTGGGAGGGGGCCGTTGGGATTTCCCGAAACCTTCGCGTTCCCTTCAACGTAGTACGTGCCGGCCGCGGCAGTGTTCCCCGAAAGCGACCAATCGCCCCCGGAGAAAGTCCACCCCGTGCCGGCAACCGCAAGCCCGGTTGCTACGAGAATCACGTCGCCAGCAGCCGTCAAGCGGTGGGTGGCGAGGTACTGGTAGTCGGCAGCGTTGACCGCCGGCACCGTCACCGTTGGCTGGCCGCCGCCGAAGGAGCCACCGGACGTCCAGCCGGCGTTCGCGCTGAAATTCCCGGATGCGAACGCATTCTGCGTGACTGTCGGAGTGCCGTTGATCGTCAGATTTCCATTGGCCTGGACGCTGCCGTTGTTTCCGTTGATGTTGGGGTTACCTGAGATCTGGAGGCTCCCATCGACGACAATCGCGGCGTTGATGGGTGCCGGCGGCGGCACCGGTGGAGGGGGGACCGAGGTGTCGATGGACGACAGAATACGCCTGATGATAACCGTGGTGCCGCGCGGTCCGAACCCGGTGGTCTGGAGGACCAGGCGCTGGTTTGTGTTGACAAATCCGTTGCCGTTCTCGTTGCCCATGGCGACGAGCTGGGCCGCGGTGAGCGCGGTCGTGTACAACGATGGGTCGTCGTCGTCGAGAATTT
>JANMSC010000203.1:0-8918 GCA_031388885.1 Gemmatimonadales bacterium
ATCACCTTCTTCGATTCGATCGGCCGGGTCAGCTCGTCGATCACGGCCACATCGGGCACCTATCAGATGCGCGACGCGATTCTCGATGCGCGTGGCAGCGTGGTTGCGACGAATCCGGACGGCAAGGTGCTCAAGACAGAACACTTCGTCTATGACCGGCAGTCGAACCAGATCAGTTCGGATACGGCGTTTACGTTCACCTCGCCACAGGGGAATGGATCGGGGGCGTCGTTCACCTCCGATATCGGGTTCAAGAACGTCGTGACGGTGCGCCCGAAGGGCCGCCAGAAGGGTCAGGGATTCGTGCTGCCGGGCGAGCGGCAATGATGACCCGCCTGCTCCTCACCATCGCGATGCTTGGCAGCGTCGTGCCGCTTGCTGCGCAACAAGGCCGGCGTTGCCGCATCGTGGTGGAAAACGTCGATCGTGAGGGCGCGATCTCGGAACCGTTCGCAGGCTACGTCAATTATTTTGCTGGTGGCAACGTCCGGCTCCGATGCGATGGCCAGGACGTGCGTCTCGCTGGAGATTCGCTGATCTCGCTCAACTCCGACGTCATCTACCTCTTCAAGAACGCATCGTACCGCGACGCATCGATCGACTTGAAGGCCGACTCGCTGGTCTATTCGAAGCAGTCAGAACGGGTCGAGGCACGGGGCGCGGTAACGGTGCGCAACCTCAAGACGGGTTCGACCATCACCGGGCCGCATCTCGATTACCTCCGGGCGGTGCAGGGGATGCGCGATAGCGCCGAGGTGATCGCCCTCGAGCGACCCACGGTGCGATACCTGCCGAGTCGGGCGGTGGGTGACACCGCCGATCCGCAGCCGTACGTCGTCGTCGCGGATCGATTGCGCGGTGTCGGTTCGTCGAGATTGTGGGGCGGCGGCACGGTGACGATCGACCGGGGGTCGCTGTCAGGTCGAGCTGATTCGCTCACCTACCTGGCAGGGTCGACCGGTGACGTCGAACTGACTGGCATCGCCGAGCTGGCCACGGTGCGCGATACGGCGTCGGACTCGCTGCTGGTCGAGGGCACCAAGGTGACACTCGGCCTGGCCGCAGACGACCTGCGGAGCGTGCGCGCCTACGGGTCGGGCCACGTGAACAGCCGCTCGGCCGACATTCGCGCCGACTCGATCGCGATCACGCTCGACTCGGGCAAGGTCGCCGCCACCGCAGCGTGGGACCGCACCAACCGCGCCCTCGTGCGTAACGAAGGGTACGACATCCGGGGCGACTCGATCTGGATCAGCAGTCCAGACGAGAAGCTTCGCGAGATCCGGGTGTTTGGCCGGGGCGTGCTCCAGAATCCGCTCGATTCCGCCGACGCTGCCGCTGACGCGCTGCGTCCGGTGCTGCCAGACTCACTCACGCCCGATTCCATCGCGGTTGACTCGCTGACCCCGGCACCCAGAGAGCGTGACACCCTGTGGGGGCATCGGATCATCGCCGCATTCCGCGAGCTCGATTCAGCCGGCACGACGGTGACTCGCCTGCAGCAGATCGAGGCCGTCGGAAGCGCCGCATCACTGTTCTCGCGCGACGTCACCCGCGGTGGGGTCACGGCCCCCTCGATTACGTACACCACGGCCGACACGATCGTCATCGTGATGCGAGAAGGCGATTCCACCGGTGTTTCGGAGGTTCGCGCGAGGCGGGGCGCCGAGCCGGTGCATGGCGTGCAGCTCGAAGCGGCGTCGATTCGCCGGACACGGTCGTCGACGGATGGTGCGGCGCGGCGCGAGGAACGTCGGTGAGCGTTCTGCACGCCCGCGGCCTGCGCAAGACCTATAGTCGTCGCAGGGTGGTCGATGACGTGGCGATCGATCTCGCGCAGGGCGAGATCGTCGGGCTCCTCGGCCCGAACGGGGCAGGCAAGACGACGACCTTCTACCTGATCACCGGCCTGATTCGGCCCGATCACGGAGAGATCTGCCTCGACGACCGCGACATCACCCGTGAACCGATGTACAAGCGGGCTCGGATGGGGATCGGGTACCTCGCCCAGGAACCATCGATCTTCCGGCGCATGACGGTCGAGCAAAACGTGCTGGCGATCCTCGAAACGCTCCCGCTCAGCCGGGATGAACGCCACGCGCGGCTCGATACCATGCTCGCCGAACTCGGCCTGACCCGACTGCGCAAGTCGAAAGCGTATATTTTGAGTGGCGGCGAACGTCGTCGACTCGAGATCACCCGAGCGCTCGCGACCAACCCCAAGTTCATGTTGCTCGATGAGCCGTTCGCCGGGGTCGATCCGATCGCGGTGCATGACATCCAGACCATCGTCGCCTCGCTGCGTGACCGCGGGATCGGCGTGCTGATCACCGATCACAATGTGGAGCAGACCCTGGAGATCGTGGATCGCGCGTACATCATGCACGAGGGATCAGTGCAGGCCGCGGGCAACGTGCGCGACCTCGTGTGGAGCGATCGCGTCTCGGAGCTCTACCTCGGCCCGACGCTCACCGCCCGTCTGCGCGGTCGGATGGATCCACCTGAAGCGACTACGGTGCAGTCGATGACGCCGGAGCAGCCGCTATGAAGACCGGGATGCAACAGCACACCGGCCTCCGTCAGGAGCTCCGGATCAATCCACGCCTGTATCAGGCGATGGACATGCTGTACATGCCGATGCTCGACCTGCAGCAGCACCTGCAGCAGGAGCTGCTCAACAACCCGTTTCTCGAGCTTGAAGAACCGGAGGAAGAGGAGCGAGCCGAGAAGACGACTGAGCAGGAGCAGGTCGAAGCGAAGAAGGACGACGAGGTCGATTGGGAGGAGATCCTGCTCAACGGCTTCGACGTTGGCGGGGCGCGTGAACAGTTCGAGTCGTCAGAGTACATCGAGCCAGTGACGGTCGAATCCCGTGATCTTGCTGACTACCTCCGCGATCAGCTTCAGATGCTCGAGCTGGAACCCCGTCGTCGGCTCCTGTGCGACGAAATCATCGGCAACATCAATGACGATGGCTACCTCGCGTGCACCGTTGGCGAGATGCTTGAATCGGCCAACCAGTGGGTGCTCTCGAACCTCCCGGGCGCGCGGCAGGAGCCTGACCCGGAGGACCCATTCGACATCGACCTCGATGAGGCGGCAGACGCGTCAATCGAAGACCTTGGCGGCAACGGAGCGATCACGCTGCCTGAAGGCGTGCACCTCTTCACGCTCCTCGAGATCGAGGCCGCGCTCGGCACGGTGCAAGCCCTCGATCCACCGGGCATCGGATCGCGCGACCTGCGCGAGTGTCTGCTGCTGCAGATCAAGGACGCGGGCGAAGAGGGATCACTGACCCACCGGCTGGTGGACCAGGCGTTCCCTGACTTGCTCGCGCACCGCTGGAACGACCTCGCGCGGCGCTTCGGGGTCGAGCCACGGGTCGCGCAAGAGGCGGCCGATTCACTCTCTCGCTTCGACCCGAAGCCGGGCCTCAAGCATGGCGATCGGTCGGAGAACTATGTCACCCCTGACTTGATTGTCGATCGGATCGACGGCCGCTATCAGGTGTTTCTCAACGACACCGGTGTGCCGCGTCTTCGCCTCTCCCGGGTCTATCAGGAGATTGCCCGCGATCGCGGCAAGATGACGACCGAGAATCGCGACTTCATCGCGTCGCGGATGAACAGTGCAACATGGATGATCCAGGCGATCGAGCAGCGCCGGCAGACGATGCTCAAGGTGATGAATTTCATCGTCGACCGGCAGCGTGAGTTCTTCGACAAAGGTGTCGAGTACCTGAAGCCGCTGACCCTGCGAGAAGTGGCCGAGGTCATCTCGATGCACGAGTCGACGGTGAGTCGGGTGACCAACGAGAAGTATGTCCAGACGCCGCGGGGCGTGCTCCCGCTCAAGTTCTTTTTCTCGAGCGCCCTCTCGACGGCATCGGGCGAGGATGCATCCGCCCGGTCGATTCGCGCCAAGCTCGAAAAAATGGTGGGTGAAGAGAACACGGCGAAGCCGCTGACCGACCAGCAGATTGTCCACCTCTTCGAGGAGCAGGGCATCCAGATTGCGCGACGCACCGTGGCCAAGTATCGCGATCAGCTCGCCATTCTTCCGGCGCGGATGCGCAAGCGCGTATGACCGTTCCAGCACGCGTGTCGCTGCTGGTCCCGGCGATGGACGAGGCCGATAACTTGCCGGAGTTCGTGCGGCAGTGTGCGGTCGCGTTGCCGACCATCGGCGTGCCCTTCGAGGTGGTGGTGGTCAACGATGGATCACGCGATGGGTCTGCCGGCGTGCTGGTGGGCCTGCAGGCGGAGTATCCGTTCCTGCGGGTGGTAACCCACCGGCAGCAGCGCGGCATCGCCGATGCGCTTCGCAGTGCAGGCGACGAAGCATCAGGCGACATCCTGGTGTTCTACCCGGCCGATCTGCAATACAGGCCGGAGGACGTGCCGCGCCTCGTGGCGCCGATCCTGGCGGGCACGGCCGACATCGTCACCGGCACGAAGCAGGGACGGTACGAGAAGGCATTCGTTTCGTCGATTTACAACGCATTGTGTCGCTGGCTCTTCGGCGTGCAAGTCACCGACCTCAATTCCGTGAAAGCCTATCGACGCGAGGTGATGCTCAACGTCCCGATGCGCCCCGACTGGCACCGGTTCATGGTGGTGATCGCGGTGGCCGACGGCTTCCGACTCACGTCCACGCCGGTGCCACTCTATCCACGAACGGCGGGCACGTCGAAGTTCAACTGGAAACGGATTCCGGTCGGCGTTTTCGACCTGGTATCGGTGTGGTTTCAACTGCGCTTTGGCCGCAAACCGATGCTCTTCTTCGGCGTCGCCGGAGCTGTGTTGTTCGTGGTCGGTTTCCTCGCTGGTGTGGTGGCGCTGGTCCTTCGATTCGGCTACATCGTCGGCATCGGGCACGGCGTTGGGTTCCGCCCCCTCCTCAACCTCATCGAAACAATGGTGATCAGCGGCATCGTGCTCTTCGGTTTCGGCTTCACCGGAGAACTGGTCGCTGGCATGCGTGAGGAACAGCGGGAGCTGGCACGACGTCTTGACGCCGACCGGCGCGCCTGAACGATGCGCGTGGTTTTCGTGACCCATAACTATCCTCGGCATGCTGGCGATGTCGCCGGTGCGTTTCTGCATCCGCTGGCCGTGGCCTTGCTCGCCCGCGGCCTTGACATGCACGTGGTGGCGCCGAGCGACCGCGGCCGGGGCGGGCACGACGTGCTCGATGGGGTGCCGGTTCATCGGGTGCGCTATGCGGCGCCGGCGCAGGAGACATTCGGGTACAGTGGTACGATGGCCGACGCGATCCGATCCCTGAAGGGGCTGCGGGCCCTGGCGGGGATGATGCGTGCGTTGCGCAAAGGCGCATCCGAGGCGGTCGGCAATGTGCCGCGAACGGTGGTGCACGCGCACTGGTGGATTCCGGCGGGACTGTCGGCGCCCCGCCGCACGCCGATGGTCCTCACGTGCCACGGTACCGACGTACGCATTCTTGCTCGGGGCGGCGCGGCGCTCTGGCTTGGCCGCTCCGCGATTCGGCGCGCTCGTGTCGTGACCACCGTGTCGCAACCGCTGGCGGCCAGTATCACGGAGCAGACCGGTGTCGCGATCGCCGCCGACGCCGTGCAGCCGATGCCCGTGGCCGATGTGCCGCGCCCGATGTCGCACGGCGGGGGTGGGCTGGCCGTGGTCGGGCGCCTGAGCGACCAGAAGCGCGTCGACCTCGCGATTCGCGCGTTCGCGATCCTGCGCCAGCAGGGATACGACCGGCCGCTGCGCATCGTCGGTGATGGCCAGCGGTTGGGTGCGCTACAGTCGCTCACCAGTGAGCTTGGCTTGGGCGAGGCCGTGGAGTTTGTCGGTGCACTTGCGCCGGGAGCGGTGGCCGCCGTGCTGGCAACCGCTGACGCATGCCTGATGACCGCACACGACGAAGGCTTCGGGTTGGTCGCCGCCGAGGCGTTGATCCAGGGTGTCCCTGTGGTCGCCTGTCACGATGGGGGCGGAGTGCTCGATATCGTGCCGCCCCGCGGTGCCGGGCGGTTGGCCGAACCGAATGCCCAGGCCATCGCGGACGCAATAGTGAGCCTGCTGGCCGACCCGACGGCGATGGCAACCGCGCAGATCGCCGGGGGCGAGTTGGCTGAACGCCTGTCGCCGGCAAGCGTGGCTGCCAAGGCAATGACATGGTACCAGCGGGCGCTCGATGCGTAGGGGGTGGATCCGCGCGCTGCAGTCGGTCGCCGCGGTAGTGGTGATTGCGTTTGCGGCCCGACAGGTGGTGGCGGAGTGGGACAAGCTTCGTAATCAGCCGATTCAATGGGCGTTTCGCTGGGACCTGATCGTGCTGTCGCTGGTCGTGACCTGGCTGATGTACCTGCTGCTCATTCATGCGTGGCGCGCTGTGCTCCATGCGTGGGGCGAGCGCCTGACGTGGGGCACCGCCGTCCGGATCTGGTTCGTGTCGAGCCTCGGCAAATACGTGCCGGGGAAGCTCTGGGCATTGGCGGCAATGGCTGTGCTGGCCGAGCGGGCTGGAGTGAGCGGTGCAGCGGCGACCGCATCGTCCGTCGTGATGCAGCTCGTGTCGATTACCACCGGTGTCGCCATCGCGGTCACCTTTGTCGGTGCCGCCGTGATGGGTGCGACCACCTCGCTCGGCGTGCCCGGCGTCATTGCGATCGCCGTCGCATCATTGGGTGCAACAGCAGTGGTGGCCTCGCCCGCGATCATGACCCGCCTCGGTCGGCTGATCGGGCGACCCGGCGGACTGCGGCACGTCGGGATGCGGGCGCTCGCTCACGCAACGCTGCCGAGCGTTGTCGCCTGGCTCGGGTACGGGACGGCGCTTTACCTGCTGGTGCGGGGGACACTCCCGGCAGTGTCGCTCGGTTGGGGTGAGGCCACGGGAGCGTTCGCCGCGTCATACATTGCTGGCTATCTCGCCGTGATCGCGCCGGGCGGACTCGGCGTGCGGGAGAGTGTCCTGGTGCTGTTGCTCGAGCCGCGCGTCGGGCTGGCGAATGCCCTGGCGATCGCATTCGCGTCGCGCCTGACCCTGACCATCAACGAGCTGGGTGCGGCGTTGCCGCTCCTCGTGTTCGGGAGAACATCGCGTGACATCGCCTGAACGGCCAAGCGGTTACCAGCCACGCCTGCCCATGCTCGTCGCCAGCGCCGTCTTCCTTGCGGCGGCGCTTTCGCTGTGCTGGCCGATGCTGACCGGCCAGTTCCTGGCGGGTGACGATCAGGTGCTCGCGGGGTACAGTTTCCGACTGTTTGGTGCGGAGTACTTCAAGGCCCACGGCACCATCCCCGAGTGGAATCCGTACCTCTTCGGCGGGATGCCGTTCATCGCCGCAATGCATGGCGACATCTTCTATCCGACAGCGTGGCTCCGGTGGCTTGTCCCGACCGACGTGGGGATGACCATCGGATTCTTCGCGCACCTGGTGATCGCAGGCCTCGCGATGTACGCCCTGCTGCGCGGGCTCGGAGCAAGCTGGACGGCCGCCGTGGCGGCTGGCGTCGGGTATGAACTCTCGGGAATCGTCGCTTCCATGTTGCGGCCGGGTCACGACGGCAAGCTCTTCGTCGCGGCACTGGCGCCGTTCGCGTTCCTGGCACTCCTGCGGGCCATCCGACAGGGTCGCCTCGGCCGGTACGGCGTGTTCGCGCTGATCATCGGCCTCTGCATGCTGTCGCCGCACTACCAAATGACGTATTACCTCCTGGTCGCGTGCGGCCTGTTCGCGGTCTGGCTCACGTTCTTCGATCGTGAACGCTCCCGCGCGCGCACGCCCGTGGCCGATCTCGGATTGGCGTCGGTTGCCGTTGCACTAGGAATCGGGATCGGGATGATCCAGGGGCTGCCGTTCCTGAAGTACATCCCCTATTCGCCGCGAGTCGAGGGCGGCGACAGTTCGGGCTGGGAGTACGCGACCTCGTACGCGATGCCGATCGAAGAGCTTATGTCCACGGTGCTGCCGCAATTCAATGGGTTGTTCGAGTTCTATTGGGGCCAGAATTTTTTCAAGACCCACAACGAGTATCTCGGGGCGATCGTGGTAGTCCTCGCGATCCTGGGGCTTGGTGTCGCAAAGCGTCGCGGGTTGCTCCTGGGCTTCGGGATGATCGCGGGGCTCTTCCTGCTGGTCGCGTTTGGCGCACACACGCCGTTCTACCGGCTGTGGTACACCGTCATGCCGATGATGGACAAGGTGCGCGCGGCGGGGATGGCCTTCTTCCTTGTGGCACTTTGTGTGTGCGTCTGGGCGGGATAAAGATATTGCCGCTTGGATCATTGATCCTGCATGAGGACCACGACATGCAGCGCACTCTGCCGCTGGTGGAGAAACTGCGCCGTGTCGGAATTTTGCGCAACCCACCCATCGTCATGCCGCTGGCAGATGTGACAGATCGTTACATGGTGCTGGATGGCGCGAACCGGGTCACTTCATTGACCGAGATGGAGTTTCCGCATATTGTTGCCCAGGTTGTAAAAGTAGATGACCCGCATGTGAATCTACAAACCTGGAACCATGTTGTGTGGGGGATGAACACAAAGACCTTGATGAGCCGCATCCGAAGAGTTAAGGGGCTTGAGGTTATAAAAGTTAATCCATATAGATCTCTGGATGCGCCGAAGTATGTGCCGGTGCAGGTCCGCATGCCGGATGGGAAATTTTATCTTCTGGCAGAAACACCCAGTGAACTTGCCATTCACATAAACACACTACATCAAATTGTGAATGCATACAAAACAGGCGCATCGCTCGACCGCACGAGCCAGACGCTGATCGATTCGTTCAAAAGCATTTATCCCGACCTGACCGCGCTTGTTATCTTTCCGAGTTTCAAGGTAAGAACCGTTCTCAAGCTGGCCGCGCAAAAAATAGTCTTGCCCACAGGCATCACACGTTTTACTGTGTCGCCGCGCGCGCTGCATTT
>JANMSC010000329.1:0-8102 GCA_031388885.1 Gemmatimonadales bacterium
GCCACACCCCGATTGCGTGCGGCCCCCGGGCCGCCGTGCGGCACGGCAAGCAACCTGAGACGCAGCGTGCTGTGGGTGGCGACGAGGTTCGCCAGGTGGCTGGCCCCACCGTCATCTACGACGATGACCTCGAATCGGTCCTGCGGATAGTCCTGCGCGACGAGCGAGGCGACGCACCGACCAAGCGCCTCGGGTCGTTGATACGTAGGGATGACAACTGACACGAACGGATCGGGAACAACGGTCATGCGTTCGCCCCGGCGTGCCGCTCTCGCGGCTCGTTGCGACGGAACTCCCAGTCGACCAGCACGGCCCGCGACCGACCCGCACCCGCGAGGCAGCCCACACACTGGCCGGCGGCGTCGACGATGAGGCCAACAACAAGCGCGGGCGTGACGCGAGCGGTGAGCGACGGTGCCCAGCCGGCTCCTATCGCCTGGGCGAGATGTCGGCGCAGACGCACCAGGGGAACCATTGGCGTCGCGACGGCAAAGGCCACGCGACGCAACGGCGACCACTGCTGGGCGCGGGTCGCAGCGAAGACCCGACCCGCATGGAAAGTCACGTGGAGCCACGTCCCCCAGCGGTCGAAGTTGGTGTGCGCTACCCGCGCGGACGCCTCCTGATAGAGCCGTGCGCCCTGCTCGCGCAGCCGCCACTGGAGCGGTGTCTCAGCCTCGATCAGCACGGCCAAGTCGTCGCCAAACGGCAACAGCGCGTCACGCTTGTAACTGGTGTTATGCCCAGGGAGGTGATCGCGCTCACCGGATTGTCCGGGTGCAAGCCAGGGGCCATAGCCCAGAAGAAAGTCTGCCCAGCTCACAACGGTTGCAGGGTTCGCATTGAACACGACCGGACCGACTGCCGCCCATGGCCCACGGTGGGCGTCGAGCAGTGCCCGCGCCCACCCGGCTTCTGGAAAGCAATGATCTTCGCCGAACGCGATGATCGGTGCGCCGGCTTCGCGGACCGCTGTTGCCCGCGCGGGGCCGCTCCCTAGCCGCAAATCCACCGGAATGACTCGCACCGAATGGAACCTGTTCACCGCGTCGGGATCAGGGATCATCGCGTCGGGGTGCGACGCGAGGATCAGCAATTCAATCGTTGGCGCCTCGTCCTGCGCCGCCACGTGCGCCACCGTGCGGGCGATCGTCGCAAATGCATCGGAGTTGAGGAGCGCCACAGTGAGCGCGGGACCGGGAGGCAGCGCGGTCATTCAGGTTCCACGACGCGGCCTGCCGCCGCTGCACGTTTCGCTGCGTCGATCACCCGAAGGGACCGCATCCCGTCGTCGAGGTCGGGGCTCGCGCGTCGACCCGACCGAACCGCGTCGACGAACGCTCTGAGCGACGCGCCGTAGGACGGCTCCTGAGCCGGCGCGCGACGCTTCTCCAGGCCGTAGCCGACGGCGCGGAGCTCGCGCACGACGTGCCGGACGGCCGTGACAATGCCGCCCTCCGCTCGCCGGGGCACTCGTTCAAGCGCGAGTGAATTGTATCGATCAACCACCAGCTTCCCCTCGGCACCGTAGACCTCGAACCGGTCCTCTTCCACGGTGCCGTAGCCGACCTGAATCTGCGCCTGAACGGCGTTCTCAAATCGAAGCTGAAGCATCGCGGCTTCGTCCGACCCCCGGTTCGACCAGGTCACCGCGTGGACCGCCGTGATCTCGGTGCCGAGCATGAAACGGCAGAGGTCAACGTGATGTGACGCCAACTCGAGCAGCGCACCACCGCCGGTCGATGGGGAGACGCGCCACGTTGCTTCGTCCGGCCAGCACGCCGTGAACGAGGTGCGCACCGTGAGGGGTTGACCGATCGCACCGGCGGCGATGGCGTCGCGCATCGCGCAATAGCAGCGATTGAAGCGGAGGTTGAACCCGACCCTACCCACGGTTCCAGCCCGCTGCCACGCCGCGACGATCGCCTCGCCGTCGGCCACGGTCGCGGCGACGGGCTTCTCGAGGTACACCTGCAGCCCTCGACCGAAGGCCGCTACCGCTGCCTCACGATGCAACGGGGTGGGAAGGGCGATCACGACGGCGTCGAGGTCCGGCAGTTCCAGTAGCGCACGAAAGTCCGACACGACACGCGCCGAAGGCGCCTGACGAGTGGCGTACTCCCGGCTGGCCGGGTTGGAGTCGGCGATCGCCATCACGCGAACGTCCGCCATGCTGGCAAGCACGCGAAGGTGCGCCAGCTTGACGATTCTCCCGCAACCGAGGATGCCGATGCGAAGCACGGTGGGAAAAGTGGAGGGGAGCGACTGCCGAGCAAAGGGCGAGGGCGAATCTTGCGCGGGCACCGCGGACGCGACGTCATGGTCGCGCCCGCGGATGCACGTGCCGTGCTATGGACGAATCGAGAACTCTACCACCACATCCGCAAATGCGCCGGGGCTCGAGATCGTGAGTCGGTACACACCCGGCACCAGATCCTCGCCCGCGTTGAACTGGCTGCGCTTGGTCGACAGGTTGAACAGATACTGCCCGTCGCCCGCTGAACGCATGGTGTTGCCGGTATCGGCTGCACTCGAGGATTCGAGTTCATTGACTGACCCGCCGCCCGCACCGAGCAACTCGAGCGCGATGGCGGGAGTCAGGGTGTTCACGCCGTCGCCGGAGACGCAGTCGGCAAAGCGAATCTTCACCGGGATGGTCCGCCCGAGCTGAAAGCTGCTTGAGTTGTCGGCGTTGATCGGTGGCCGGATGCCGTCCGTCACGAACGGGTAGTCGCAGGCGCCCGGGTCGCCAACGAGGAAGGCGGGCGCCCGATGCGTTTCGGGAAGGGCCGGGGACTCTCCGGCACAGCCGACGACGGCGGCCGCCAGGCAGAGCGGAAGCAGCGGGAATCGAGAGTGCAGGCGCATCGTAGCCAATCCTGTGCTGGAGGTGTAGCCGTCCAGTATCGGCGCGGCGGGCGACCCCTGTAGGGCTCACGGGACCGGGGCCCCAGGCGGCCAGGAGCGGCGGGGCAAGCCGGTGGCCCCCTCACGGAAACCTGGTTCTGGCGGTAGAATATCCCGTTCCCCGTAACCCGCTCCCCTTCGAACCAGAGGACTTATGCGTCTCGCTCGCTACACGTCGGCCGCGTTCCTGCTGACCGTGATCGTCGCCGCACCGTCAGCGGCTTACGCCCAGATCGAGGAGGGATTGGTACCGCTGCAAACCGCGGTCAGCGAGCTCGACCGCCTGCGGGCGTGGTACGCTACGTCGTTCAACGCCAAGGATGCCGGCGCGCTGGCGGCGATGTACTCCGCGGATGCCGTGCTTATCCAGAGTAACGGCACGGTGCTCTCCGGCCGCGACGCGATCAAGAGCGCTTTCGTGACGGCCGCCCCGGCGTTTCCTCACCTGGTGATCACCTCAGACAGTGTGCGCGTGTACGGCAATACGGCGTTGGACCACGGCACGCTGGCCTTTCATCCGACAGCCGGCGGAGAGATGGTCGAGCGCTATCTCGTCGTGCTGCGGCGCGGGATGAATGGTTGGACGCTCTTGCGGGCGATCTCGGTGCCGGTAGCGAAATAGCGGGTGCCAGCGTCGTAGGCGACAGGGCGGCAACTGGCTCGTCCAACGGCCCGTGTGCAGCTGCACGCGGGCCGTTGTGTTCGTTGTGGACCTCGTGACTCCCGCTTGACCGCACGGCCGGATACTCCTGCGGTGAGCCGGCTTGCTCGCAGCATCCGCTGGTTGCATACTCCTCGACGGCGCTCAACGCTTCCGCCCCGCGCCTTTGGTTCGCACTCTCGTTCTCGAGGAGCTCATGCCCGTCAATCGGATTGTCTCGTTCGCGCTCGTGGCCGCCCTCGTTGCGTGTGGCTCCGCCGAAGCTCCCGCCCCGGGGAATGAAGCATCAGCAGCTCCCGCCGGAGGTGGACAGGCGGCGGTGCAGGACAACGTCTCGATGCCTGATGTGGTGAAGGTTGCCGTCGGGTCGAAGGATCATACGACGCTGGTCGCGGCGCTCCAGGCCGCCGACCTCGTCAACTCACTCGCCAACGCCGGTCCATTTACGGTGTTCGCACCGACCAACGCCGCCTTCGACAAGCTTCCGGCCGGCACGGTGGACGACTTACTCAAGCCCGCCAACAAGGACAAGCTCGCCGGGATCCTGCAGCATCACGTGACCACCTCGGCGCGCAGTGTCGACGACTTCACTGACGGCGAGTCGGTGTCGATGGCCGATGGCGGCAAGGTGCTGATCAAGAAGCAAGGCGGAGAGATGTGGGTTGGCGACGCCAAAGTGACCGGGTCGGTGCGCGCGTCGAACGGCTGGGTGCACATCATTGATGCGGTGTTGCTGCCAAGCGCGAAGTAGCCGATTCCAGTTGTCCGTTGGTATAGCCCGGGTACATGGGTAACACTTTAGTCCGGCAACATGGGTGACACTTTCGGGTCACTCCCGAATGATGTAGTCGCGCTCGTCCAACGTCGCAATGAGTTCGGTGTTGAGGCGGATGTGCCAGACGCCGTCATCGACCTCGTCGAGCCCCACCAGCTCCCCGGTGAGCGCGTTCGCCAGAGAGAGCACGGGGTTCCCGAAGCGAAACGTGCCCCCGGTGGTGATCTTCTTCACCGTGAAGTGGCCCGGGTACTCCGGCACCGGGAGCCGCTCGGGGTACGGCCGCGGCGACGCGTGATACACCGAGGCGGGCGTCACCATTCCGAGCGCTTCGTGCGGGCGCTCGTCGTTGTACTCCACCTGCAACGCGTTGAAGGCCCGTTGCTGCGCGCCCATCGTCGCGCGCACGACACTTCGGGAGACTGCTTGCGATATCTCACATTCGTGTATCTCGGACTCGCGGTCGGCGCGTGCGCCACACCGGTGAGCCGCGGTGGCGGGTACATCAGCATGGTGCGCCCGGACCAGCGCCCGCCCCTCATCGGCGCGCAGTCGACGGCAGACTCGCTCTGGGGTCCGAGGGAAGAAAGTCTGTCGGGCGACGGAATCGCCGAATCGCGCCGGGCGGACCTGCAGATACTCGTCGAACGGTTCGCCCCGACGCTCGTGCTTCCGCGCGGCGACCACGCCGAAGTCGACGGCAAGCGTTTCTGGATGCATCCGACCAACCAGTCGCTTTACTCCGACACGCTCCGCCTGGACGTCATTCGTGCGGCACCAGTCGTGTTCGTGGACTCCGTCAACATTGCGTTGAAGTCACTAAGCCCCGACTCGCTGAAGCGCCTTGTCGATGCGGCCCTGCTCTACCGCAGCGATCCGGCACTGCTCGCCCACGCCTACTTCGACTTCCCCGGCAACAACCCGCGCGAGTGGTGGCAAGCCTACGGACGCTTCCGCACTGGCCCGGACAGCGCTCGCTGGGCAAAGCCCACCGTGTACGCCCATCCGTTCATCGAGCCCGCGGGCCGGCTGGCCATTCAGTACTGGTTCTTCTATCCGGCCAACGACTTCATCGCCAATCACGAAGGCGACTGGGAACACATCGTCGTTGTCGTGAAGCCCGGCCACCAGGCCATCGACGAAGTGCACTACTACTTCCACCAGCGCAGCGTGAAGCTCCCGCAGCCAGAGCGCGAATTCAAGCCGGAAACCGTGGACGGTACGCATCCCGTCGTCTACGTGGGTGGCCGGATGTACCACGTGCTGGACTATCCAATCCGGCTGGCAGCCGGTGATCACAACGAAGGCTCGCATGGCAGTTATCCATACCCCGGTGAGTGGGAGGGGGTGGCGGGTCTGGGCGGATCCGAGAGCGTCCATCGGGTCGACAAGGATTCCCTCCGCGCGGTCGCGTACGACCGCTTCGACGTCATCCTCACGCCGGAGCCAAGCCGCATCGACTACATCCGTCGGCCGGAGGTGCTGCGGGATTGGGCCTGGCTGCTGCTGCCGGTGCGTTGGGGATTCCCGGTGGCGCCGAGCGCCGCCGCAGGGATCGGAATGGACGTCGGAAATCGGGCGCCGTACGGTCCAGCCTTCAACGCTGGATGGAATCGCACCGCACCCGGTCTGATGTACCCGGGGTTTCAAATACGTCGGGTCCCCAAGATCCAATCCTATCTCGAAGATCTACTGCAGCCGTGGTACTACCTCTACATCTTTCGCACGCCGCGCTACGTCCACGACACCCGTGATACAGTCGCGCAGCTCGCCCTCGAGCGTGCGGGGCTCCTGCCGCGCGGCGGCGCGGGAGAGACTGGGTTCGGCACCACGGCGCTCGGACTCAGCGTCGGATATCCTGGGGGCGATTTCGGCGACGAGTATGACACGGCGAAGGGCTTCCTGCTCCAAGGGAGCCTCTGGGCGAAGGTGCGGCTCGGGGCGGTGGAAGTGTCGGCGGGGTACCAGCGATTCCAGACCGGCCGCGATACCGCCCGCACCCTGTTTGTGTATCCCTTCACCGCGGCGCTGGTCGCCCGCGGGCCCGGTGTGCGGTTAAGGCCGTACGCCGGCCTCGGCGGTGGCGCGTATGGCTGGCAGGCGCGCGAGCCGAAGCTGGCGACGGGCGCGTATCTGGCGTCGTCCGGGTGGAGCTGGGGGTGGAACGCGCAGCTGGGGCTCGAGTATTACCTGCGCCCAGCAGTGGCGTTCGACGTGGGGGTGCGCCTGCACAACACCCACCTCGATCGCGCCGCCGCCGGCATCGCAGGAGAAGGCCGCCTGCGTTTCGTCTCGCTCTGGATCGGGCACTACGTGCGATTCTGACGGCCGCACGCCCACGCACCGCATCGCGGGCTGGCCGTGCACAACGGCACCATCGACGACAGTCGGCGATCTCACTGCAAGGGTCGACTTGTCAGCCGCTCGCTCCCAGTTGCCGGAGCAAAACGGGCATCTCGAAATAAACGCGGGCCCGCTTGATCTTGTCGTGCTCCAGATCGTAGACGACACACAGGGGCACGCGAACCTGCTTGTTCGTGGCCGGAATGCCGGCAAACTCCCCAATGTGCGTGCCCACAAAGTCTGCTTCAAGCACAGCCTGCCCATCCGCAAAGATGGTGTTTCTCGTCTCCGCATCAGCTTCGAAGGCGACGTGATACATATAGTGAAGCATCTGCGATACGCCTTCCCCCCCACGGTGTTCATCCCCGGTCGCCATATGCGTGAAGACCACATCGTCGGCCATCATGCTGACGTCTGAGTGCCGGGCGCCGAGGTACCTTGTCACAACCTCACGTGTGCTTTCTACCGACATGAAACCTCCTTGGGTGTTGATCCCCGCAGGGACGTCGTCGCGTCGCCCTCTGGTTCACAGATTACATGATAACGAGCCACCGTCGCGCCCGCATCTGATGCTGCGAACGCTCGCTGCAGCAGCGTCGGTCGAGTTGTTCCGCGTACCCGAGTGCCTGTCGCTGCCTCGCCAGGATTGCCCGGATCGTACGTACACCCTCGCTGGCGCCGCGATCCTGCCGACCGCGGCCGGATCACCGCAACGGCACGCGCGATCAGGCGCAGCCGCTGCAGGCGGACTGCGGCCACGGATCACATGCTCGCAGCGTGCGCCACCAGCTGATCGAGCGCCTTGCCCCACCCATCGTGGAATCCCATTCCGGCGTGGCGCTTCTGCGCAGCCTCGTCGCGGTGCATCGCCATCACGGTATATCGCGTCGAGTTTCCCACCGCTTCAAGCGTGAGGACCCCCGTGAAGAACGGCTCCGCAGATGGACGGTATCCAGGCAACAGTGCGTCGGTGAAGACGAGTCGTTCATTCGGAATGACTTCGAGGTAGCAACCGTCATTCGGGAAGTCCTCGCCGTCGGGTGATCGCATCACCGTCCGGAAGCGGCCTCCCGGCCTGAGGTCGATTTCGCAACCGACCACCGTCCACGGGGCGGGCGCAAACCATTTGCTGAGGTGTTCTGGCTGAGTCCACGCGGCCCAGACCAGGTGCACCGGCACATCGATGATCCGCTCGAGCACGAGGTCGAGCTTGGGGTCAACCGCCATGGGCGAATTCGGGGTCATGGGTCCTTCTCAATGAGTTGGGTAACGTAGGCGTCGAACTGATCCATGCGCGTATTCCAGAGCCCTCGCTGCCGAACCAACCAGTTCTCGGCGAGCTGCAGCCGCTTCGGAGCAAGTCGGTACGTCCGCACGCGACCCAACTTACGGGAACGTACCAGTCCGCTGCCCTCC
>JANMSC010000331.1:0-2794 GCA_031388885.1 Gemmatimonadales bacterium
CGAGCCCGAAGGCCTGAAGGAGTCCGTCGGCAGCATGATCGGATCAGACGACCGCAAGGTCAAGGGCGACCTGGAGTCGTTCAAAACGATGATCGAGTCGACCGGCCACGAGAGCGGCGGCTGGCGCGGGAACATCGAGAACTGATCGATCTGCGCGCGGGTGGGCCGGACGACCGGCCCACCCGCAACGGGCGGGCAGAGGCAGGCTCGACGCGCCCCCTTCGATGTGACGTTTTAGTCGCCGGCTGCTCCAGCCGGTTGTGCAGAGAGCAGCCCATGACTGTCGATGACCGCCTGCGCAATGTCGAAAACCTTGCGGCCCGTGCTCTGGGAGTGATCACGGAGTAGCTCGAAGGCCCGTTGGTCGGTCAGGGTGTGACGCTCCATCAGGACGCCCTTTGCCCGCTCGATCACGGCCCGACGGCCAAATGCGCCTTCGAGTCTGTGGTACTCCGCAAACCGGCGCAGCACGATGTCGATCGCACTCTGGATCTCCGTCGGGTCACCGTCGGTGATGTAGGCGAAAATCCCGCGCTTGGCGGCTTCGCTGACGAACGCTGGATCGTCGATTCTGAGCAACGCAATCACCGGGCACGCGGCTTCGCGCACGATCCGGCTGATATGGTCGAGCGCGTGCTCCGAGCTCTCGCCGAGCCCGACGAGCGCGACATCAGGCCGCTCCTCGCGCGTCACCTGGCCCACTTCCTCGACGTCGAGTTCACGCGCGATCACGGTGTGGCCCATCGCTATCACAATACGGGCCACCCGCTCGAGGCGATCCGCACGCTCGTTTGCGATCAGGACTCGGAGATGTTGATGCTCATCGAACTCAACCGCTCTGTCATCGACCATGGTCGATCTTTCCTCTCTCGAACACTCCTATCGACCGACTGTTGGCCGAGCGGGAACGCCTCGAGCCAGGTGTCCAACTCATGATAGCCAGCTAACCCAACTCAAGTCGAATTCTCGGTAGGTTTCCTCGGTGCTCTGAGGAGCGCCTCCTCTCTCGAGCCGGCGCATTCCAGGCTGTGCAAGAGGCCGCTGATCTCGATCGCGCGGCGCACGATGCGCGCGGTGCCCATCTGGAGCACGAAGCGCGTTCCACGGGCGCAGGCCAACCGGTCGGCCTTGACGAGATTGTGCAGAAACGACGAGTCGACGAAATCGGCGTCCGTGACGTCGACTACCACCAGTTCGTTGGCAGCGATCTCATCTGACAGCAGGTGGGCAAGCTGCTCTTTCGTGACGATGTCATGCTCGCCACGGAGAGCGATGATTGCGATGTCCTCAGCGGGTCGAATCACCTCCACGTCATGCATCACGGCCTCCTGGTCGACGAAGCGAACATAATCGACACATTTTTTGCCGATTGGCTCCGACCGGGGGCTTGACGGACGGTAACGAAGGGCCGTGGTCTCGACTCCTCCAGATCAGGACTCTCAAACGCAGGGGGAGAACCTGAGCAAATCATAGCACCGGCGGGTGCTTCTGTCCAGATGCAGGCTGACCCCAACGCGGCGACGTGACGCATGGTCGCTGGTCGCTCGAGGCTTCGCCTACACCCCAGACGTCGGCGGCCCGGTCTCAGATGCGGCGGTACCGCGCATCGCTGAACGAGTACACCGCAAAGGCGATGAGCCCGAGCGCGACGATTCCAAGCAGCACGCCGCCGAACGATTGATGCTGGAGCTTGGCCAGAGCTCCGTCCAGACCGATCGCCTCCTTCGGGGAGTACTCGACCGCGGCCTTGACGAGAAAGATGCCGACGAGACCGAAGACGACCATTCGGGCGAGATGGCCGACCATCCCGATCCGACCGATCCACTCCCGTGTTCGAGGACTCATCTCCTCGGTCTTGGAATCGGCGAGAAACTCCTTGCTCAGCCCGCGATAGCCCTGATAGAGGGCAACGCCGATCATGATCAGACCTGCCAAGCCGACGATCCAGGTTCCGGCCGGCCAACCGAACACGCCGGCCGTCGCCTTGCCCGGTGTTCCAGAGCTTCCCTTCGAGTCAACGAGAATCCGGATAGCGACGATGCAGAGCGCGAGGTAGACGATGCCGCTGGCGAGCGCTGAGATCCGATCGAACATGCTGTCGGACCCTTCCGGTCCATGTCCGATCGCAGCACGTGCGAGCCGCCAGATCGCGTACCCCCCGAGGCCGATCGCGAGCAGTCCGAGGAGAAGCTTGCCGAGCGGTTGATGGACTACGGTCTGGAGTGCGCCCTGCTGGTTCGTGGTCTTACCGCCGGCGCCGAGCGCCAGCTTGAGCGCCAGGACGCCGACGATCCCGTAGATCAGGCCGCGGGCTACGAACCCGGCTCGTGAGAGCCATTCGAACCCGGTCGACCGAATCACGCCCTCGCCGACGTCGCGTACGGGCTGAACGGTGCCGGGCTTGGACGACTCGGTCATGCGCCTTCCTGGAGGTCCGTTCGTCCGGCGACATTTTCACGGGCCGGGCGGCGGCGCCTCAGCTCGGCGAGCACCCCGGCCACACGGATCGAATGGTTCCCCGGAAGTGGGTGCGGCGAAGGACGTGCCTGCCCGGTCGCATCGGAAGAGGTCGCGGGCCGTGCATGGATCCGTACGTGCCCATCTCGGGTGACGCACACCTTGTCGACGATTGCAGGGATGTCCCCGTGGATCAGGTCGCCTACCATTGGTACGGCGGCGACACCGCAGACGATCGCGAGATCGTCGACGTATATCACGGCCTTCCTCCCTCGGGGATCCGTCCCTTCGACGAGTTCGGTCGCAAGACCCCAAGCCGCAGGGCGCGACTCGCGAG
>JANMSC010000354.1:0-23979 GCA_031388885.1 Gemmatimonadales bacterium
GAGCAGGGTGTGGCTCGCACCGCACTCTCGGGAACGATCCAGAACGACGTGCTCAAGGAATACATCGCTCGCGGGACGTACATCTATCCCGCCGAGCCGTCGCTGCGCCTGATCACCGACATCTTCCGGTTTGTGACCGACGAACAGATGAACTTCAACCCGATCTCGATCTCCGGCTATCACATGCGGGAAGCGGGTGCTACCGCGGTGCAGGAGGTCGCGTTCACGCTGGCGAATGCGCTGGAGTATGTCCGGCGCGGGATCGCCGCCGGCATCCCGCTGTCGTCGTTCGGTCCGCGCCTGTCGTTCTTCTTTGCGTCGCACAACAACCTGTTCGAGGAAGTGGCCAAGTTCCGGGCAGCGCGGCGCCTCTACGCTCGCCTGATGCGCGAACGATTCGGGGCGGACGATGCATCGGCACGACTTCGATTCCACACCCAGACCGGCGGGGTCACGCTGCAGGCCCAGCAACCGCTCAACAACGTCGTCAGGGTCACGGTGCAAGCGCTTGCGGCGACGCTTGGCGGAACGCAATCCTTGCATACCAATGCCTACGACGAAGCGCTCGCGCTGCCGTCCGAAGCTTCGGCGACCCTCGCGCTGCGGACGCAGCAGATCCTCGCGTACGAAAGCGGGCTGACGGGAGCGGTCGACCCGCTTGCGGGGAGTTGGTATGTGGAGGCACTCACCGACCAGATCGAGGTCGATGCGCGAGCGTTGATCGAGGAGGTCGACGGCCTCGGCGGCGCGGCCGCGGCCGTCGAGCAGGGTTTCTTCCAGCGCGCCATCGCCGAGAGCGCGTGGGCGATGCAGCAGGCGCAGGAGAAGGGTGACGTCACGGTGGTCGGCGTCAATCGCTTTACCGATGACGCCCTGCCAGCGGTGATCGCGGCGCCTGATTTTGGCGCGCTTGAACGCGACCAGCGCGGTCGGCTCGATGCGGTGCGTGCGGCGCGGGACGAGGGTGCCGTTCAGATCGCGCTCGCAGGTGTGCGCGATGCGGCAGCGGGCCACCGTGGGCTCATGCCGCCGATCATTGCGGCGGTTCGCGCCCGTGCCACCATCGGTGAAGTGAGCGACGCACTCCGCGACGTCTGGGGCACCTATCGCAGCGTGAGCGCGTAGTGGCCGACACCGAGCGCCGCGCTGCCGTCGTGACAACGCCCACGTATCGCTCGCTCGTCGTCGAACGCCACGCACGCGTCGGGATCGTGGGCGACGTCGAGACGGCGACCGCAGCGTGGCTGATCCTGCACGGGTACGGCATGCTCTCACAGGGGATCCTCCACTGGTTCCGCGCCGCGGCGAGGCCGGGCCGCGTGCTTGTTGCGCCTGAAGCGCTCTCGCGCTTTTACAGCGAGAGTCGCGGCGTGCGCCGTGTGGGTGCCTCCTGGATGACGCGCGAGGCGCGGGACGACGACCTGCTCGACCTCATGGCGTACCTCGACCGGGTCGTCGCCGACGTCATTGGCGATGTCCCACGGCTCGAAGTGCATGGCTTTTCGCAGGGCGCTGCTGCGGGCGCGCGGTGGACCGTGCGACATACCCGTCTGGTGGCGCGGTTGGTCTGCTGGGGCGGGACCGTTCCCGAGGACGTGGCCCCTGATCTCCTCCGATCGGCAGTCGGTGAAGGCACCGTCCACTACGCAATCGGGAGTCGCGACGTCTGGACCACACCCGACGCGGTGCGGGTGGATGCTGCGCGACTTGAGGCCGCCGGGCTGCCGGTCAGGCTGCACCCGTTCGATGGTGGGCACCGGATCGACGACGGGGTGCTCGCGGCGCTTGACGACGCGGGCTGACCCTCCGGATTTCTTGAAGCGCGGCGCGGCCGACCATATCTTTCGTGGTTACTTCGAGTTAGCCACTGAGGGAGTCCGGTCGATGCCGACGTACGAGTACCGCTGCACCGAAGGTCACGCCTTCGAGCAGATCCAGAAGATGTCCGAGCTGCCGGTCACGGTGTGTCCCGTCTGCGGCGCTGCGGCCATGCGCTCGATTTCCGGCGGCGCTGGCCTGATTTTCAAGGGCAGTGGCTTCTACATCACCGATTACGGCAAAGACGGCAAGGGCGCCCGCAAGGACAATGACGGAGCGCCGGCTGTAGAAGCCAAGGCCGATACCAAGTCCGACGCCACATCCGACGCCAAGCGCGAGCCCAGGGCCGACACCAAGGCTGGCGACAAGCCCGCGCCAAAGGGCGAAGGCGCGCCGCCTGCGACGCCGAAGACGGACCCCAAGTCGACACCCAAGGCCGACCCGTCGTGAGCGACGCTCTTCGGCGCGACCTGCAACGGATCGCTGCCGACTTCGGGGGTGCTGACGTCGAGTTCACGCTGGAGCGGCCGCGCGACCCGTCGCACGGTGATCTGTCCACCAACCTCGCGATGCAGCTCGCCCGGCGTGACCGGAGCAACCCGCGCGCGCTGGCTGACCGTGTCGCGGCGGCGATTGACCTCGGTGCGACCGGCGTCCGGGTGGTCGAGATCGCAGGACCGGGTTTCCTGAACTTCCGTCTCGCGGCTGACACGCTCGCCGCGTCGCACGCCGAGATCCTCGCCCAAGGCGACGCGTTCGGCCGCAGCGGATTCGGCGCGGGCAAGCGCGTCAACGTCGAATTCGTTTCGGCCAACCCCACCGGGCCGCTGCACGTCGGTCATGGACGTGGCGCGGCACAAGGGGACGGCATCGCCGCCTTGCTTGAGTGGACCGGCCACGAGGTGGTCCGCGAGTTCTACATCAATGACGCGGGGTTGCAGATCACGCGACTCGCTGAGTCGTTGTGGACCCGCATCCAGCAAGCCGTCGGCCGCGAGGCGGTGATTCCTGATGGCGGATATCACGGCGAGTACCTCATCGAGGCCGCCTCTGCGGTGTTGGCCCGCGAGGGGCATGCGTTCGCTGACATGCCTGCCGAGCAGGGTGTGGCCGAATGCCGCGCCGCGATCCTTGCCATCCAGCGCGCCGAACAGGATGCGACGCTGGCCGACTTCGGCGTGCGCTTCGATGTGTGGTCGTCGGAGCAACAGGCGTACAATGACGGGCGGGTGGACGCGACGGTGCAGCGACTCACCGACGCCGGGCACACGTTCGAGGAGGGCGGCGCACTGTGGCTCCGCACGTCACAATGGGGCGACGATCGCGACCGCGTGCTGCGAAAGCAGGACGGCAGCTACACCTATTTCGTGCCGGACATGGCCTACCATCTCGACAAGTTCAGCCGCCGGTTCGACCAGGCGGTTGACGTGTGGGGCGCCGACCACCATGGCTACATCCCGCGCCTGCAGGCCGGCCTGCAGGCCCTCGGCATCGCCAAGGGCTGGCTCGCCGTGTCGCTGGTGCAACTCGTGAAGGTCGTGCGCGGCGGCGCGGAAGTGAAGATGTCGAAACGCTCAGGCGATTTCGTCACGCTGCGGGACCTATATGAAGAAACCGGCGTTGATGCGGCACGCTACTGGTTCCTGATGCGCCGCGGGGATTCACACCTGGTCTTCGACATCGAACTCGCCAAGGCACGCACCGACGAGAACCCGGTGTTCTATGTGCAGATGGCCCACGCCCGGCTGAGCGGCATCTTCCGCAATGCGGACGTGGTGCCTGAGGCGGTGAACGGCGCGCTCGACCTCGGCGTACTGGGTGACGCTGATCTCGAGTTGCTGCGGAAACTGACGGCCTTTCCCGAGGCCGTGCAGCGCGCCGCGCGCGAACTCGAGCCGCATCGTGTCACGACGTATCTCGAGGAACTCGCACGGCTTGTCCATGGCTGGTACCACGGGTGTCGGGTGCTCGGTGAAGCGCAACCCGTGCAGCAGGCCCGCCTCCTCCTCGCTCGCGCCGCTCGCCAGGTGGTCGCCAACGGCCTCGCGCTGCTCGGTATCTCCGCTCCCGACCGGATGTGACATCATGACGCTACTCGTGGTGGGAAGTGTCGCACTCGATTCCGTTTTCACCCCGTTCGGCGAGACGGCCGACGCCCTCGGCGGATCAGCGGTGCATTTTGCGGTGGCCGCCTCGCTGCTGCACCCGGTGCGCGTTGTCGGCGTGATCGGCGACGACTATCCGGTCGATCAACTCGATCGGCTCGCCCCCAAGGGGATCGACTGGTCGGGTGTCGAACGGGTGAAGGGGGAGTCGTTTCGGTGGAAGGGGAAGTACTCCTATGACCTGCAGAGCCGCGAGACCCTCGAGACGCGGCTCGGAGTGTTCGCCGACTTTCGACCGCGGCTGCCCAAGGGGTTCGACGCCGCGCGCTTCGTCTTCCTCGGCAACATCGATCCGGAGCTGCAGCTCGACGTGCTCGAGCAGGTGCGCGATCCGTCGCTCGTGGCGTGCGACACGATGAACTACTGGATCCAGTCAAAGCGGCCGGCGCTGATGAAGCTGCTCAGCCGAGTCGATATGTTGATGGTCAACGACGCCGAAGCGCGTGAGCTATCGGGTGACTGGAACATCCATCGCGCTGGCCGCTGGATTCTCGATCAGGGCCCGACGCGCGTGGTCATCAAGCAGGGAGAGTTCGGCGCGTTGTTGATCGAGCGGGGACGCACCTTTCACATTCCGGCGTACCCGCTCGAGGAAGTGTTTGATCCCACCGGAGCAGGTGACGCGTTCGCGGGCGGCTTCATGGGGTACCTCGCCCGGGCGAACGCGACCGACACCGACCACCTGCGCCGCGCCATGGTGTACGGCGCGGCGATGGGATCCTGGTCGGTGTCAGGCTTTGACGTCAAGGGATTCGAGGGCGTGACGACCGACGACGTCGAGCAACGGGTCAGGCATTTTGTCGACCTCACGAGCATCCCGCTCGCCGAACGGATCACGTGACCATGTCGCGGTATGCTGCCGCTGGCGTGGACCTCGCGCAGGCCGACGACGCGAAGTCGCGGATCGGTGCGCTGGTATCGGCAACCCGCACGACGCTGTCGCTGGGTGACGTTGGTGCGTTCGGTGGCATGATTCGAGTGCCGGCGGGAATGCGTTCCCCGGTGCTGGTCATGAGCACCGACGGCGTGGGCACCAAGGTACTCGTCGCCCAGCAGGCCGGTCGGTACGACACGGTGGGCGAAGACCTGGTCAATCACTCGGTCAACGACATTCTCGTGCACGGCGCGCGCCCACTCGCCTTCATGGACTACATCGCGGGGCATCGCCTGTCGGTCGAGATGATCGCCGGCGTGGTTGAGGGCATCGCCCGCGGCTGCCGCGCGCACGGCATGGCGCTCGCCGGCGGCGAGACCGCGCAGATGCCGGGAGTGTACCCCGAGGGGACCTTCGACCTTGCGGGCACGATCGTCGGGGTGGTCGAAGAGGACGAGGCACTGCATGGTGCGGCGATTCGGCCGGGCGACGTGCTCATCGCATACGCCGCCACCGGGCTGCACACCAATGGCTACACGCTGGCCCGGCACGTGCTGCTGAGCGCCATGCGATTGCCGCTCGATGGGATGCTGCCGGATACCGATACTACGATCGAGGACGCGCTCCTCGCGGTGCATCGCAGTTACGACACGGCCATTCGCCCGGCGCTGGCGCAGGTCCACGGATTGGCGCACATCACCGGTGGGGGCATCGGTGGCAACCTTGTCCGGGTGCTGCCGGAGCGATGCGAGGCCGTGATCGACGCTACATCGTGGCGATGGCCCGCACTGTTTCGTGTGATCGCCGAAGGTGGTAGCGTGTCGCTCGATGAGATGCGCGACGTCTTCAATCTCGGGGTCGGCATGATCGCGGTGGTGCCGCCGGATGCCGTCGAGGCCGTTCGTGCCGCGTCTGCGGCAGCGGCAGTGCCGACCTGGATCTGTGGCGACGTGCGTACCGGCCAGCGTCGGGGCGTGCGGTTCGCGTGAAGGGAGTAACCGGATGACGCGTGTGATGAGCCTGGTCGTTGCGGCGATCGTGTGCGGTGGGCTGCCGATGGCGGCGCAAACCAATAGCGAGTGTGCGAGTCAGGCGCTTGATCGGGCCCGCAATGTGTGCGATGCCGCGATCGACGGGGCCCGCGTGTTCCACCCGGTGGCTGGCCTCCTGGTGAGTGGCGGCAACCCGATGATTGGCGATGCCGGCTCACTCGGCGGCTTCCCGCATGTCTCGCTATCGCTGCGAGCCAACGCCACCAGGGTGGTGGTACCTGATGTGAACTACAACGGTATCGGACGTACGGTCGACGCTGATGAATCGCTCACCGCGCCGGCGCCGTTGCTCGAGGCCGCGTTGGGGGTATTCCGCGGCATGCAGGGACGCTATCTCGCTGTTGACTTGCTCGGGTCGGCGATGATCCTTCCCGCTGAGCCGGTGGGCAACGTTTCGGTGGCGGACGATGCCCAGCGGCTGGGCGCGCTCGCGTTCGGCCTCGGCCTCGGCGCGCGACTGACGCTCGCCAATGATGTCGGCCCGGTGCCTGCCGTATCGGTGAGCGTGATGCGTCGCAACTTGCCCCGCATCGATGTCGGCGACGTGAGTGCGGGTGACCGATTCGCATTTGGCAGTGACCTTGCGGCAACAAATGTCCGGGTCACCGTTGGCAAGGCGCTCGGGCCGCTGACACTGGCCGCAGGATACGGTCGGGACGAGTACACCGGCGCCGCAGAAATCCGGTATCGTGATCCGATCACCAATGCGGAGCAAGCGCCGATTATGATTGACCTCGACGATACCCGCAGCCTGGGATACCTCAACGTCGCACTCGTGTTGGGAAACGTGCGTATCGCCGGCGAACTCGGCATGCAGGGAGGCAAGGACTTGAATCTCGGCACCACCTTCGTGGACAACGATCCTGCAGAGAGGCGGATGTTTGGCGGCGCTGCCCTACGCATCGTCTTCTGAGTCGCTCGACGACCAGTCGTGGATGAACCGCGCCCTCACCCTCGCTGAGCGGGGGTGGGGGCGTGTGCATCCGAACCCGCTTGTCGGGGCAGTCGTGGTGCGTAACGGTGTGCTCCTCGCCGACGGTTGGCACGCGGAGCACGGTGCGGCACACGCCGAGGCGATCGCGCTGGCTTCGGCGGGCGATGCGGCGCGAGGCGCGACCCTGTATGTGACCCTCGAGCCGTGTGCTCATCAGGGGCACCAGCCGCCGTGCATCGACGCAATCGTGGCGTCGGGAGTGGCCCGCGTGGTATACGCCATCGCCGACCCCAACCCGACGGCTCGTGGCGGCGCACAGCTGCTGGCCGACCGTGGCGTTGTGGTGGCGTCGGGCGTTGGGGCGACCGATGCGACCCACCAGAACGTCCGGTTTCTGCGACGCTTTACGTCGCCCACGCGGCCGTTCGTGGCGGTGAAGCTTGCGGTGTCGATGGACGGCCTGATCGCCGACGCGTCAGGCAACGGACAGTGGATTTCCGGCAGTACCGCGCGCGACTGGGTTCACCGGTTGCGTGCTGGGTATGGTGCTGTCGCGGTGGGTGCGCGCACCGCGATCGCCGACCATGCGCGGCTCACGGTGCGCGGAGCGATCACGCCGCGTGTCGCACCGCGTCGCGTGGTGTTCGACCGCACTGGCCTTGTCGAACCGTCGCTGCCGATGTTGCAGGATGGCGCCGACTCGCCGGTGATCGTCGTGCACGGACCGGATGTGCCGCCCGCGCGGCGCGAGGCGCTCGAACGGGTGGGCGCCGATGTGGTTCGCTCCGACGACCTCGAGACGGGGCTCGCCGAGCTGGCGACGCGCGGGATCGACACGCTCCTCGTGGAGGGCGGCGGTCGACTCGCTGGCGCGTTGCTTGCGGCTGGCCTGATCGATCGCATCTATCAAGTGCAGTGTCCGGTGTGGCTCGGCCAGGGCGTGCCGGCGTGGGGTGGCGTGCCACCGGAGGCGATTGCCGCGGCGATCCGGTGGCGCACCATGACGCGTGAGGCCCTTGGCAATGACACCCTCCTCGTGATGGATCGCTGATGTTCACCGGACTCGTCACCGCGATCGGTACGCTCGAGCGCGTGACCTCCCGCAGTGGCGGTATCGACCTCACCGTGCGAGCACCGTTCGCCGCGATCGCGCCGGGCGAAAGCATCGCCATTGATGGCGCGTGCCTCACGGTCACCGAGAGCGGTGACGGCACATTCGACGTGCACGTGATCGCAACAACGCTCGAACGCACCGCATTCGGTGATCGTCGTGCAGGGCATCGCGTGAACCTGGAACGTGCGCTGCACGTCGGTGATCGACTCGGCGGGCACGTGGTTCAGGGTCACGTGGACGGAGTCGGGACGATCGACACGATCAGCGAGCGCGGCGACGCTCTGGTGCTGGACATCGCCGTCCCGGCCGTGCTGGCGCTGGTATCGGTCGCGATGGGGTCGATCACGGTCGATGGCGTATCGCTCACCGTCAACGCATTGCCTCGTCCGGGCGTCGTCCAGGTCGCCCTGATCCCGTTTACTTTGGAGCACACGACGTTGTCCGAACGACGCCCGGGAGACCGGGTGCATCTCGAGGGAGATCCGGTGGGGAAGTACGTGCGACACATGCTCGACGTGCACCGTCCGACGGGAGGGGGCTGATGCCGATCGGAACAATCGAGCAGGCGGTCGCCGACCTCCGTGCTGGTCGGATGATCGTCGTGGTCGACGACGAGGACCGCGAGAACGAAGGCGACGTCGTGTGCGCCGCTGAGTCGATCACGCCCGAGATCGTCAACTTCATGAGGCAGCACGCCGGCGGCTGGATCTGTCTTGCACTGACCCCCGAAGATTGCGCCCGTCTCGACCTGCCGCAGATGGTGGAGCGCAACACCGAGTCGATGTCCACCGCATTCACCGTGACGATCGACGCGCACCGTCGCTTTGGCGTCACGACGGGCATCTCGGCGTCCGACCGGGCCACGACGATCCGGGTGGCGATCGATCCCGCAAACACGCCTGCCGACCTTCGGCGACCGGGCCACATCTCGCCGTTGCGGGCCCAGCCTGGTGGCGTCCTCCAGCGCGTCGGCCACACCGAGGCAAGTGTCGATCTCGCGCGCCTTGCCGGGTTTCGTCCGGCCGGTGTGATCTGTGAGATTCTCGATGCCGATGGGTCGATGGCGCGACTGCCCCGGCTCGAGGCGTTTGCCGAGTCGCATGGATTGACGCTCGTCACCGTGGCTGGCCTGGTCGCCTACCGGCTGCGCACCGAACAGCTGGTACACCGGGTCGCCGAGGCGCGCCTGCCGACCGAGGGCGGTGAATTCCGGGTGATCGGCTACCGCAATGACGTCGATCAGGCCGAACACGTCGCGCTGGTACACGGGGACGTGGCTGGTGAGCGCAACGTGCTGGTACGCATGCACTCGAAGTGCCTGACGGGCGACGTCTTCCATTCACTGCGGTGTGACTGCGGCGTCCAGCTGCACCGGGCCATGGACAAGATCGTCGAGGAAGGGAAGGGCGTCATCGTCTACCTCGACCAGGAGGGCCGGGGCATCGGGCTCCTCAACAAGTTGCGCGCGTATGCGCTGCAGGATGACGGTCACGACACCGTGCAGGCGAATGAACGCCTCGGCTTCGCGGCGGACCTGCGTGACTTCGGCATCGGGGCGCAGATCCTTCGCGATCTCGGCCTCTCCACCTTACGTGTGCTGACCAATAATCCGCGCAAGCTCGTCGGCCTCGACGGTTATGGCCTCGAGATCGTCGCGCGCGTGCCGCTGATGGCGGACCAGACGCCCGAGAACAGCGCGTACCTTGCGGCCAAGCGCGACAAGCTGGGCCACCTGCTCGCCCACTGACCCCGATGCCTGAACTCGAAGGGCGTCTCATCGCCCGCGGTCGCGTCGCGCTGATCGTCGCCCGGTATCACGAGCGCATCACGTCACGCCTGCTGGCCGGCGCCCTGGATGCGTGCCGCGAGGCAGGCGCGTCGGAGGGCGACGTGGACGTCCTCTGGGTGAGCGGGGCCTTCGAACTCGGCGTGGTGACTCGCGTGTTGGCCGACGCAGGTCGCCATGCTGCGCTGGTCGCGCTCGGCGTGGTCATTCGTGGCGAGACACCGCATTTCGATTTTGTTGCCGGCGAAACGGCGGCCTCGCTGGCTCGCACTGCCGATGCCTGCGGTGTGCCAGTCGGGCTTGGGCTGCTCACGTGCGATACGATCGAGCAGGCCACCGCTCGCGCCGGCGGAGCGGCGGGCAACAAGGGGCGTGAGGCCGCAGAGGCGGCGTTGCGCACGGCCGATCTGCTTCGACAGGTGACCGGGTCGTGAAGCTGCGCGTCGAATCGAAGCGACGTGCTCGCGCGCTGCAGCTGCTGTACGCGATGGACACGACCGGCGAAGTCGAGCCGGGCGTTGCGGCTGCGGGCCTCTCACGCCTGGTTGGCCCGGCACCCCTGGTGCTGGACGATGCGCACGCCCTGGTTGAGGGCGTCATGGCCCACTGTACCGCGCTCGACCGGCTGACTCAGGCCGCGGCGGACAATTGGCGCATCGAGCGCCTCGGCGTGGTCGAGCGCGGTATCCTTCGCATCGGTACACACGAGTTGATGCAGGGGGCGTTGCCGGCCAAAGTTGTGATTGATGAGGCCGTCTGGTTGGCGCACCGCTTTGCCGGTCCGAAGGCGCCGGCATTCATCAACGGCGTGCTCGACCGGGTTGCACGCAACCTTGGCCTGTTGTAGCCCCCGCGAATGAACATCTTGCTCGTCAATTGGCAGGATCTCCGCAACCCGCAGGCGGGTGGCGCCGAGATCCACCTGTTCGAGCTCTTCTCCCGCCTGGCCGCGCGTGGCCACCGGGTGCGGCTGGTGTGTTCCGGGTTCGTTGGTGGCTCCCCACGCGAGATGGTCGAGGGGATCGAGGTGCATCGCACTGGAACTCGCCACAGTTTTGCGGTGCGTGGCCGTGGCGCCGTGCGACGCGCACTGCGCGCCGAGATGCCCGATGTCATTGTTGATGACATCAACAAGTTGCCGTTGTTCACCCCGTTGTTGACCGACCGACCAGTGTACGCCATGGTGCCGCACCTTTTCGGAACCACCGCATTCGATGAGGTCCCCTGGCCGATGGCCGCGATGGTATGGATCGCGGAGCGGTTGATTCCGCTGGTGTATCGGAAGGCGTGGTTCCACGCGATCAGCGATTCGACTCGCGACGACCTGGTCATCCGGGGGATTCCTCGCGACCGGATCGCGGTGGTCTATCCCGGTGTTGATACGGTCGGGTACTCGCCCGACCCGTCGGTCGGGCGTTCCGAACCTGCCCGGTTCGTGTATCTGGGGCGGATCAAGCGGTACAAGGGCGTCGAGTATGTGCTCCATGCCCTCGCGATCGCCCGGAGGAAGCACCCCGACGTGACGCTGGACATCGCTGGCATTGGCGACGACCGGCCCCGGCTCGAGCGACTCGCCAGTACCCTTGGATTGGCTGGCGTGGTGCGATTCCCGGGGTTCGTCTCCGACGCCACCAAGCTCGCGCTCTTGCGGCAGGCGGTGGCAAACGTATTTCCTTCCCCGAAGGAGGGGTGGGGCATCACCGTGATGGAGGCGGCCGCCTGCGGCACGCCATCGATCGCGTCGGACGCTCCAGGGCTGCGCGACTCCGTCCGTGACGGCCACACCGGGCTCCTTGTTCCGCATGGCGATGCCGTGGCATTGGCCGACGCCATGGTTCGCCTCGTGGACGACCCGGAACTGGTTCGCTCATTGGGAGCAAACGCTCGCCAGCACGCCGAACGATTGACGTGGGATGCTGCCGCGAGCGTCGTCGAGACCCACCTGCGGGAACTCGTCGCCGGCGGTCCACCTCCGGCATCGTTTTCCGCCTAGCCGGAGGCCATGATGCGCACGACGATTTCCGCACGTCACGTTCCCGTCGATGATTCGCTGCGTACGCGTGCGACCGAAGTGCTCGAGCGCCTCGGCCAGCTGTCGACCCGCGCGATCGAGGCGACGGCGGTGTTCGATGTGGTTGCGGGGGCGCCGGCCGCCGAGTTGCGGCTGCACTGTACTGGTGGACGCGTGCTGGTGGCAACGGCGGACGGGACGGAGCATCGAACGGCGCTCGACCTTGCGGAGGCACGAATGAAGCGGCAACTGATGAAGGTGGCGACGCGACCCCGCGGGTCGCGCCACGTGCCGGTCGGCTGACGTCCGTTGCGATTCCGCGACTTCCTCGCGACCGCCGAGCTCGAACTCGAAGCGCTGACCGGCGACCTTGGTCTCGACCGCGTGGTGCCTGACGCCGATGTCGCGTCGCCCGGGTTGGCACTCGCCGGCTACCATGGGCGGTTCATGCCCGATCGGCTTCACGTGCTTGGCGAGACCGAGATCACCTATCTCGCCTCGCTCGACGCGGTGGCGCGGCGCCAGGCCCTCGAAGGCTTTTTTCAGCATGACCTCCCCGCGGTGTTCATCACCAAGGGCCTTGAGCCGCCCGAACCGCTGCTCGAACTGGCCACCGTTCGGCTCGTACCGCTGATCCGAACCCGACTCAAGACGGCGGAGTTCTATAAGCGGATCAAGCCAATCATCGCCGAGGTGTTCGCACCTCGCACCACGCTGCACGGCTCACTTGCGGACGTGTACGGTGTCGGCCTGCTCTTCCAGGGGCGTTCCGGCATCGGCAAGAGCGAGTGCGTGCTCGATCTCGTGGAGCGGGGCCATCGGCTGGTGGCGGACGATGTGGTCAAGGTGACGCGGCGCGGACAGGACGTACTGATCGGGCAGGGTCACGAGCTTGCCGGTCATCACATGGAGATTCGCGGTGTGGGGCTCGTGGACATTCCCACGCTGTTTGGCGTGCGCTCCGTGCGCCAGCAAAAGCGGATCGAAGTTGTGGTGGAGCTCGACGACTGGGAGAACGCCAAAGATGCCGACCGCACCGGCCTGCAGCGCGACACGTCCACGATCCTCGACGTGTCGATCCCGCGCATGATTGTCCCGCTCAATCCGGGGAAGAACATCACCGTCATTGCCGAGGTTGTCGCGATGATGCACCTGTTGCGGTATAGCGGCGTTGACGTGGCCTCGGCATTCAACGATCGACTGATCAAGCGGATGCGCGAGAAGCGCGGAGTTCGTGAGTACCTGCGGGACGACTTCGAATGACCCAACTCAGGGGCGTGGTGGTCGCACACGGCGAGCTCGCGCCAGCGTTGATCGGCGCGGTCGAACAGATCGCAGGCACGGACACCGGCCTCGTGGCGGTGTCCAACATCGACTGCGACCGCGGCACGCTCGAGGACCGGCTCATGACTGCGGTGGGGGGTTCCCCGGCGATCGTGTTCATCGACATGCCAAGTGGTTCATGCCTGTTTGCGGCGATGCGCCGGCTCAGCACAGCGCCTGGGGTGCGGGTGGTCACGGGCGTCAATCTGGCGATGCTGCTCGAGTTCGTGTTCCACCGAGATGGCACTCCCGATGCCGTCGCTGAACACGTCGCGGCGGTCGGCGCACGCGCCGTCGTTGCGCGGTAGATGGGCGTCTCGCTCTTCCGAGTCGACGACCGCCTCGTGCACGGACAGGTTGTGATCGGCTGGGGCCGCCCGCTGGGCGTGCGTTTCATCGTACTGGTCGATTCGGGCGTGCGCGCAAGCGACTGGGAGCAGGATCTCTACCGCATGGCGGTACCCGATGGTGTGGAAGTATTTTTCGCCGATGTTGACGAGGCGGTCGTGCAGCTTCCCATGTGGGTGGCCGACCGACGATCGGGCATCGTGCTGACCGGCGACCTCGAGTCGATGGCGACCCTGCGCGAGGCGCACCCCGACGTGGTGCAGCGCATCAACCTCGGCGGCATGCACCACCGCGCCGACCGCACCGAAAAACTCCGCTACCTCTACCTGTCGCCGAGTGAGGAGAACCTGCTGCGTCGCCTGCGGGACGGTGGTGCAGTTATCACGGCACAGGACCTTCCCACGGCGGCGCCAGTGCCGCTCGACACCCTCGTCTGATGCCGTTCTCGTTGGGCGTGCTCGCTGGGCTCACGGCGTGGGGTACCGTCACCGGGGTCGACCTGGTGACCGTGCCTCAGGGTCTCTTGTCGCGGCCACTGGTCGCGGCAACCGTCGCTGGCGCGATCGCCGGTGACGCAGGGGCTGGCCTGCTCGCCGGGATGGTGCTCGAACTGTACGCCCTCGATGTGCTGCCTATCGGCGCCTCGCGCTATCCCGACTTTGGCGCTGCGGCAGTCGCGGCCGGCGCGGCAGTCACGATGGTCCCCCCGGCGATGATCGCGGGCGTCGCGGGGCTGATCGCGCTCCCACTCGCAGTGCTCGGCGGATGGTCGATCCCTCGGCTACGTCGCTTCAACAACGCCTCGGTCACGCGGCGCCTCGACCGGGTTGCGGCCGGCGATACCCGCGCGATCTGGGAGCTCCAGCGCGACGGGTTCCTGCGCGACGCCGTACGGTCGCTGATCCTGATCGTGGTCGGCCTGCTCGCAGCCGCAGCCGTTGTGGCCGTGCCGTGGGACACCATCCGCCATGCCGAGTTGTTGTCGTGGGCAACGATTGCCGGCGGGCTCGTGGCCGCCCTCGGAGGCGCCCTGCGAAGCGGGGGCGCTGGCGCTCGGCGACGCTGGTTTGCGGTCGGGCTCGCGACCGGCGTGATCGTGGCGATGGTCGGATGACGCCGCGCGTTGAGGCATTGATGCGGTTGCTTGCGGTACAAGCCGCGTGGACCTACGAGCGCATGTCGGGGATCGGTGTGGGACACGCGTCCGCGCCGCTGTTGCGGGACCTGTACGCTCGTGCCGACCCGGCCGAGCGTCGCGCCGCGGTGGCTCGCTCGGCCGGGTTCTTCAATTCCCACCCGTATCTCGCGGGAGTCGCCGTCGGCGCCGTCGTCCGTGCGGAACGTGACGGGACTGCCCCGGAGCAGATCGTCCGCCTGCGTACCGCCCTCTCGGGACCACTCGGCTCGTTGGGCGACCAGCTCGTCTGGGCCGGACAGGTGCCGGCGTTGATGGGCCTTGCGCTCGCTGCCGCGCCGGTGATCGGGGTGTGGACAGTCGTCGGCGTGGTGGTGCTGCACAACATTGCCAGAATCTGGCTGACGTCCTGGGGCCTCGACCTCGGATTGCGCGAAGGCCTGCGCGTGGGGGCCGCACTGCAGCGTTCGTGGGTCGCGCGCAGGGCGTCCGACGCACAACGGCTCGCGGCGTTTGCGGTCGGGCTCGGTGCGCCGATCGCGGCATGGCACCTCCTGCGCGGAGCCTCGAGCGGTACGATTGGCGCGATTGTTGGCACGTCGGTCGTCGGCATCCTCGTGGTGCTGTCACCCGCTGCGCGAACGCGCCTCAATGGCCTCCGCATCGGCCTCGCGTTGCTTGCGGCCGCAGTCCTCGCCGTTGGGAGCACGCAGTGATCGAGCGCGAAACGGCGGTCACCAACGGACTCGGCCTGCATGCACGCCCTGCCGCGAAGTTCGTCCGACTCGCGGCGACGTTTGTGTCGGACATCCGGCTCGCGTGTGACGGCGCCAGCGTCAATGGCAAGAGTATCATGGGCGTGATGATGCTGGCGGCCGAATGCGGTGCCACGGTGCACATCCGCGCCGATGGTCCTGACGAGCAAGCGGCCGTTGATGCGCTCACCGCCCTCGTTGCCAGGGGCTTTGGCGAGTCATGACCAGTCGCACCTTGCGTGGCGTGGGCGTGTCGCCCGGAGTGGCGTTTGCGCCGGCCATCGCGTTGCGCCAGTCGCTGCCACACATTCCCGATCGGACCGTCGGCGACGACGAGGTCGACGCCGAGATCGCCAAGCTGCACGCGGCGGTGGCATCGGTCACCGAACAGCTCGCCGCACTGCGAGAGCGCACCCGGCTCCGTGCGGGCCCGGAAGAGGCGGGGATCTTCGACGCCCAGATCATGATGACCAGCGACCAGGATTTCCTCGCTGGCGTCGAGGTGTTGATCCGCGACAACAACCTCGCCGCGGAGAGTGCCTACGAGTTCAAGGCCCTCGAGCTGCGCAACGCATTCGAATCCGCCAACAACTCGATGCTTCGCGAGCGGCTGTCCGACCTGACCGCGATCCAGCTTCGCATGCTGCGCGCCCTCGTAGGGCATCCCGATGATGACACCGTACTGGGGACGCACGCCGAGCAGGTGGTGATCGTTGCGCACGAGTTGTCACCGGGGGTGACCGTACAGTTCGATCGTGACTATGTGGTGGGGTTCGTCACCGAAGAAGGCACGCGCACGTCGCACGCCGCGATTCTTGCCCATTCCCTCGGGATTCCTGCGGTGATGGGGCTTCCCGACGCGCTCAATGCCATTCCTGATGGCACGATGGTGTTGCTTGACGGCGGCACGGGGCAGGTGATTCTCGATCCGACCAGCGACCAGCTCGACGCCGCGCGGGTGCAGGCGTCGCGCCGCCACAAGCTGGAAATGCAACTCGAAGGCATCGCCGCACTCCCCGCCGAGACACCCGACGGCGCGCGCATGGTGATGCTTGGCAACGTGGACCTGCCCGAAGAGATCGAGCCGGCGATTCGCCACGGTGCCGAGGGCGTCGGGCTATTGCGCACCGAGTTCCTGGTGACCGGTCGGACGTCGCTGCCATCCGAAAACGAGCAGACCGAGTATTACCGCCGGGTCGGAGCCGCATTTGCCGGCCAACCCGTGATCATCCGGACCTATGACCTCGGCGGCGACAAATTCCCGGCGGCATTCAACGCGCCTCACGAAGCCAACCCGTTCCTCGGGTGGCGCTCGATCCGCGTCTGTCTCGACCAGCCCGAGATCTTCCGACCCCAGCTGCGCGCGGTGTTGCGCGCCGCCGCAGACCGCGACCTGCAACTCATGGTGCCGATGGTGATCTCGCTCGACGAGCTCGAACGCACCCGCGAGATGCTCGCCGAGGAGGCCGACGCGTTGCGCCAAGGCGGGGTGCGCGCTGCCGCCACCGTGCCGGTCGGCGTGATGATCGAGACACCGGCTGCTGCCTCCCTGGCGACAGAGTTCGCGGGCGTGGCGGCGTTTCTCAGCGTCGGAAGCAATGACCTGACGCAGTACACGCTCGCGGTCGATCGCGGCAACGCCCGCTTGGCACGGCGGTTTTCGTCGCTCCACCCAGCCGTCGTACGCCAGCTGCGCGATGTGCAAGTGGCAGCCAGCAGTGCCGGCATTTCGGCGTCGGTATGCGGCGAGATGGCCTCCGATCCGATGGCGGCCGTGTTACTCCTCGGACTCGGCTATGACCGACTCAGTGTGGCGCCGCCATCGATCCCCCTGGTGAAGTATGTGGTGCGACATGTGCCGCTCGAGGCCGCGCGCGCCGCCGCCACGCACGTGCTGACGCTGGCTACTACGGCGGCAGTCGAAGCAGTGCTGCGTGACACGCTTGGACAGTTCCTCGACTTGCGCCTTGTTGACCCCGCCGGTGCGTTGCCCCGCCCTTCCGTGGGAGCTAGTTTGCGCTCCTGATCCCCACTCCGCTCCTTCACGCGCGAGCTGCGATGTCGGCCGTTGTCAAGCATGTGTTCACGTCGGAATCGGTCACTGAAGGCCATCCCGACAAGGTGGCCGACCAGATCTCCGATGCAGTTCTCGATGCCATTCTGGCGCGCGATCCGGCGGCCCGCGTGGCGTGCGAGACCCTTGTCACGACCGGCATGGCAGTGGTTGCCGGTGAGATCACGACCTCGGCCTATGTCAACATCCCCGACATCGTTCGCAAGACGGTCGAACGCATCGGATATACCGATGCGCAGTTCGGGTTTGATCATCGCACCTGCGCCGTGCTGTCGTCGATCGACCGCCAGTCGCCCGACATTGCGATGGGCGTCGATGGCAGCACCGATGACGAACGCGGCGCTGGCGACCAGGGAATGATGTTTGGCTATGCCACCGACGAAACCGACGAACTGATGCCGCTGCCGATCGTCCTGTCGCACCGGCTGGCGCGGCGGCTTGCCGACGTGCGCCGCGGTGGTCGCGGTATGCCGCATCATGAGTGGCTCCGTCCTGATGGCAAGACGCAGGTGTCGGTCGAGTACGAGGGTGACCGGCCGGTCGCCGTGCGGACCGTGGTGGTCTCGACCCAGCACGACGACAAGGTTGGCGGGCGCACGCTGTCGCAGCGCACGATTGCGGCGGCGATGGCGGAGGACGTCATCGCGCCGGTGCTCGCCGAATTCGGCTTCGACCATGGCGAACCACGGATCCATGTCAATCCGACTGGCCGTTTCGTGATCGGTGGCCCGCAGGGTGACGCCGGCCTCACCGGGCGCAAAATCATCGTGGATACCTACGGCGGTATGGCGCGCCATGGCGGCGGCGCCTTCAGCGGCAAGGATCCGACCAAGGTCGATCGTTCCGCCGCGTACGCCGCGCGCTGGGTCGCGAAGAACATCGTCGCAGCCGGGCTTGCCCGGCGCTGCGAAGTTCAGGTGGCGTATGCCATCGGGGTGGCCCGGCCGGTGTCGGTGTATGTCAACACGTTCGGCACGGGTCAGGTGAGCGACACCCGACTCGAGGCCGCGGTGGGTGAGGTGTTCGACCTGCGGCCAGCCCGGATCATCGCTGACCTCAAGCTGCGCAACCCGATCTATTCGGCAACCGCCGCGTACGGCCACTTTGGACGGGCTGCGGAGAAGGGTGTGTATGTCGAGGCGGAGCTGAAGCCACAGAAGGTGGATCGCTTTACGTGGGAGCGGACCGACCGCACCCGCGAGCTCAAGACCGCCGTCAAGGCGTGAGGACGCGATGACCAGTACCGCGATCGATGCCGCGCACGACATCCGCGACATTACCCTGGCCGACGAGGGGAAGCGGCGCACCGAGTGGGCCGAGCGGTCGATGCCGGTGCTGCGCCAGATCCGCGAGCGATTCCGGGTGGAGCAGCCCCTCGCTGGGCGTCGCCTGGCGTGTTGCCTCCACGTCACGACCGAGACGGCCAACCTGATGATCACGCTGCGTGCGGCGGGCGCGGAGATCGCGCTCTGCGCATCGAATCCGTTGTCGACCCAGGACGACGTCGCGGCGCACCTGGTGCGCGATCATGGCGTGCACGTGTACGCCATCAAGGGCGAAGACCACGAGACGTACTACACCCATCTCGCCCAGGCGCTGGCGTTCGGCCCGGATCTCACGCAGGACGACGGAGCCGACCTGGTCGGCGCCCTGACCATGGTGGCGCTCAATCGCGTCGCCGACCTCGCTGGCCCGATTCGACGCATGGTCGAGGCGCTTTCGGCGGAGGAGCGCAAGGAGCTGGTCGCACGCGTCAAGGGTTCGACCGAAGAGACAACCACTGGAGTGATCCGGCTCAAGGCGATGTCGCAGGAAGGCATCCTGCCGTTCCCGGTCCTCGCCGTGAACGATTCGCGCACCAAGCACATGTTCGACAACCGCTACGGCACCGGCCAGTCCACCCTCGACGGCATTATTCGCGCAACCAACATGCTGCTTGCCGGCAGCACCGTGGTGGTCGCAGGCTATGGCTGGTGCGGTCGCGGCTTCGCGATGCGAGCCCGCGGCGCTGGGGCAACGGTGCTGGTGACTGAAGTCGATCCGGTGGCGGCACTCGAAGCCAAGATGGATGGTTTCGAGGTGATGCCGATGGCGCAGGCGGCGCCCAAGGGTGACCTGTTCTGCACTCTCACTGGCAACATGCACGTGATCCGGGGCGAACACTTCCGGCTGATGAAGGACGGCGCGATCGTCTGCAACTCGGGCCACTTCAACGTCGAGCTCGACCTCGAATCGCTGGCGGGCATGGCAACCGCCCGACGACAGGTCCGCACGTTCGTCGAGGAGTTCGTGGTCGGCGGGAAGCGCATCCTGGTGCTCGGCGAGGGCCGCTTGATCAATCTTGCCTCGGCCGAGGGACACCCAGCGTCCGTCATGGACATGTCGTTTGCCAATCAGGCGCTCGCGACGGAGTTCCTCGTCAAGGAGCAGGGCAACCTCGGCAATACGGTCCACAAACTCCCGGCGCACGTGGACACCGAAATTGCGACACTCAAGTTGGCGGCAATGGGCTCGCCGATCGATGCACTCACCGCGGAACAGCGCAAGTACCTCGCGAGTTGGGACGCTGGAACCTGAGACGCTGATCCTCGTGACGGTCGCGCGACTCGGCATCGATCGCACGACGAACACGCCGGTGGTCGTCCTCAAGGAGGCGATCGGCGACAGGAGCGTATCGATCTGGATCGGAGCGCCGGAAGCGAATGCGATCGCGATCGCGCTGCAGGGCGTGCGTCCGCCACGTCCAGTGACTCACGACCTGCTGCGTCACGTGCTGGAAGGACTGGGCGGTGAACTGGTGCGCGCCGCCGTGACCGGGGTGCGCGACGCGACCTACTACGCTGAACTGCTCGTGCGGCGCGGCGGCAACGAACTCGCGGCGATCGATGCGCGCCCGTCGGACGCGGTGGCGATCGCACTGCGCGCCAGCGCCCCCATCCTGGTGGCCGCGTCACTCTTGCGTGACGTGGACGCGGCCGAGCCAGAGGCTGGTGACGCGATCGACTCCCGGACGCTGCGATCCTACCTCGAGCGACTCGACCCGCAGGACTTCGGCCGCTTCCGGCCATAATGCTGCCGCTTCTGGTCCTGCTCACGCTCGCGCCGGTCGACGAGGTCGCGTCAGGTCGAGTGGTGCGGCTGAGCGGCCGCGACACGATCGGGGTGCCGGGCGCACTGGTGCTGCTGCATCGCGTCGCATCCGACGCCCAGGGCGCGATCGACTCGGTGCACGCGGATGCGGCCGGGCGATTCGACTTCCGGTTCACCGCCGACTCGACCGCGTCGTACCTGGTCAGCGCCAGGTGGTTGGCGATCGAGTATTTCGCACCGCCATTGCGTGTGGGTGGCGACGACCGGGCGATCACGATCCTGGTGGCCGATACCTCATCGGGGGCACCGGTTGCCATCACCGCGCGTCACGTCGTCGTGAGTGGCCCGGCGCCCGACGGGACGCGCACCGTGGTGGACCTCCTGGTGCTCGCCAACACCAGTGTGCTGACGCGCGTCGGTGCCGATTCCGCGACACCGTCGTGGCGCCTGCTGCTGCCGCCATTCGCGGCCAACCTGCGCGTTGCCGACAGCGATTTTGCGCCGACCGCGTTCGATCTACACGGCGACACGCTGCTCCTGTTCGCGCCGATTCCGCCGGGGGAGCGCCAGCTTTTTCTTGACTATCAGGTCACTCCCGGATCGCGGCAGCTGGTGGTGCCGATCGACCAGCCACTGGCATCAGTCAACGTCCTCGCCGAGGAAGCGTTGCAGATCCAGCACGCCGTGCCGCAGTCGGACACGACGGTCAACGGTCGTCGCTTCCATCGCTGGACCCTGTCCTTCTCGCGTGCCGGCGTGCTCGACCTCGGGTTGCCCCGAACGGGACCGGGGTCATCGACGCTGCCCGCGCTGATCGGCGCCGTTGCGTTGATCCTGGCGCTTGCTGGGGTGGTCGCAATGCGACGACGAGTCGATGCCGCTGCCGTCCCCGCGCTCAGTGGTGCGCCGGCCACGCCCGATGCCGACGCGCTTGTTGCTCACGTCGTCGCGCTCGACACCAGGTTTCGAGGTGGTCGCGGCGCATGTTCCCCCGATGCCTGGGCGGCGTACCTTGTCGAGCGCGCCCGACTCAAGACCGAACTCGATCGGGTCTTGCCGCGGTGACGCCCCATCCGTAGCGTCGCGCCGCTCGCCCAGGAACCGGCCATCATCATGTCTGCACGTCGTGCCATCGCCGCACCCCACATCGTCGCGTTGCTGCTGCTCGCCGCGACGGTTGCGGGCACGCTCGGCCTGCTCCTCGGTGCGGTGCGGTTGTCGCCGACCGAGGTGTGGCTGGCGCTCTGGCATGCGGACGCCGAAGGCGCCGCGATCGTGCGGACGCTGCGGCTGCCGCGCGTCCTGCTGGCGTTCGGGGTCGGCGGCTCGTTGGCGGTGTCGGGCGCGGCGCTGCAAGCGCTGGTGCGCAATCCGCTTGCGGAGCCGTGGCTTCTCGGGCTGTCAGGTGGCGCCTCGCTCGGTGCGGTGCTCGGCACGGTGGTCGGACTCCCTCCAGGATGGAGTCTCGCGGCGTGCGCCACGGTGGGCGCGCTCGCGGCCGCCGCGATGGTGTATCGTATCGGTGCTGTGGCCGATCAACGTATCGACCCACGGGTGCTGCTGCTCGCGGGAGTCATCGTCGGCGCGTTCACGGGCGCCGTGACCACGGCCATTCTCGCCGTGGTCGATCCGTTCACGTTTCGGTCGGCCACGATGTGGCTGCTCGGCGGGTTCGGGGGCGCGTCGTGGAGCGCAGTGCGCGACTTCTTCCTCGTGGCCGCGTTGCCGCTGCTCGCGCTCGGCTGGCTGGCGCGCCAGCTTGACCTGCTCGCGCTGGGCGACGAGACCGCCGTTGCGCTCGGCGCGGACGTCGACCGCACGCGGCGCCTCGTGGTGCTCATCACGTCGGCGCTCACCGCGGCGACCGTCGCGGCGGCTGGCGTGATTGGCTTTGTCGGGCTCGTGGTTCCCCACGCGATGCGATGGATGGTCGGACCGTTGCACCGGCGCTTGTTGGGCGTCGTGTTCGTCACCGGCGGCGCATTCACGGTCCTTGCTGATACGATCGCGCGCACGGTGTTTGCACCGTCCGAGTTGCCGGTGGGCACGATCACCGCTCTGGTCGGCGTGCCGGTGTTCGCGGGACTCCTGCGGCGAAGCATGCGATGATCCTCGCGGCCGAATCTGTCGGGGTGCGGTACCGCGGGCTGGCGCGCCCTGCGCTGGAAGGCGTGTCGATCAGCCTCCACCCCGGGGAGCTGGTCGCGGTGGCCGGCCCGAATGGCAGCGGGAAGACCACGCTCGTGCGCGCGCTGCTCGGCCTCGCGCACCCGACAACCGGACGGGTGATGCTGGACGGCCGGACGATCGAGTCGTGGTCGCGGCGTGCGATCGCGCAGGTCGTCGGGGCGCTACCACAACGCGAGGAACCTGCCTTTCCCATGCGCGTTCGCGATGCCATCCTGCTCGGCCGGTGGGCGCATCTCGGCCCGATTGCTCCGGCCGGTCACGTGGACGACGCGGCGATCGCCGCCGCGGTCGAACGGTGTGACGTCGGCGACCTCGTTGATCGGAACATCGATACCTTGTCCGGTGGCGAATGGCAGCGCGTCCGGCTCGCGCGCACGCTTGCCGCAATGCCCCGCATCCTGCTGCTGGACGAACCGACCGCCGCGCTCGACATCGGGCACGAGATGGCGCTCTTCGAGCTGCTCACCGCACTGGCGCGCGATGGCCTGGGCGTGCTGGTGATTACCCACCACCTCAACGTCGCCGCGCGGTACGCCGACCGGATCGTACTGATGCATTCGGGCCGGCTCGTCGCAGACGGCTCCCCACGCGACGTGATTGAATCGGAACGGCTCACCACGCTGTTCGAGTGGCCGATCGTGGTAAGCGATGGGCAGGCCGGCGCGCCACAATTCACCGCGCTGTGCCGCGATGAACGCGACCCGCGCAGGGCCGGCTGAGTGATCAACGGTCAGGTCCCGGGATTTCGCGCGATACCGGAACCCCGTTACCCTCCTAGGGCATCCGAACGCCATGGTGGCGCGGATGCCGATGAAATCCGGAGGATCGTGATGCGTCTCAGGGCCCAGTCCCTGTTGCTGTGCGCTGTGGGTGTGGGATGTGCGCCGACGACGGGACCGCTGTCGCCGCCCCTTGAGGTGCTCGTCGTGCTCGATCGTGATGCCCGGTCGCTGCTCCTCGTGCCGGTGGATTCGACGGCCCTCGCGGTGACCATTCCGCTGGGCGCGACGGCCGGTCAGCCGACGACCCTTGGCGTACGGGGGGCGGTGGCCGCGATCGGATTTGACAACGCCGACGCAATCGTGATCGTTGACTTGGTGCAGCGGATCCCGCTGCGCACGATCAACGTCAACGCGACGCCACCGATCGCCGCGCTGGCGTTCGCACCCAACGGCATCGGCTACGCCGCGTCGCCGCGTCCCAATCGGGTCACCGCGTTTGATCCGGCCACGGGACAGGTGAACCCGACGCTCGTGCCGGGTGGTCCGCAGGGCTTAGGCTTTGCGCGCGGTGCGGTGTTCGTCGTGCTC